>NZ_JBSFTP010000028.1:0-76774 GCF_053591315.1 Streptomyces sp. NPDC003042 | reverse complement strand
GTGGGCGATACCCAGGGGCTCGTCGACGCCGTGGGCGTGCGCGGTGACCGGTCGGGCGCCCGTGGGGGGGGCGGGGGGGGCGGGGGGTGGGGCCCGGCAGGGGGCGCCGCCGGCCGGCGACTCGCGATCATATGCGCCGTCGGGCGGCGATCACCTCTTGCGCACGACGACGAAGTCGGCGAGGGCGACGAGCTGGTCACGCACCCGCTGCGGCATGTCGACCTCGTCCAGCGCGCGGATCGCCACCGCGTGCTGGCGGCGCGCCTCGTCGGCGGTCCACTGGCGCCCGCCGGCGGCCTCGATCAGCGCGGCGCGGGCGGCGAACTCCTCCTCCGAGAAGTTCTCGAAGTCGTTGCTCTTGGCGTCGGCCGCGAGCAGCCGGCCGAGCTCCTCGCAGGCGGGTCCGCCGGCCGCGAGGGCGGCGACGACGGGCAGGGACTTCTTGCGCTGGCGCAGGTCGCTCCAGGTCTGCTTGCCGGTGGCCTCCGGGTCGCCCCAGATGCCGAGGAGGTCGTCGACGGCCTGGAAGGCGAGGCCCAGGTGGTAGCCGTACTCCTCCAGCTTGTCGGCCGTACGGTCGTCGGCGCCGCCGAGCACGGCGCCGATGGAGACCGCGCAGGCGAGCAGGGCGCCGGTCTTGTTGCCCTCCATCTCCAGGCACTCCTCGACGCTGACGCGCTCGCGGTGCTCGTAGGAGATGTCCTGCGCCTGGCCGTCGATGAGCTTGCGGCTGGCGGTGGTCAGCCGGCGCGCGGCGCGCCCCGCGTCGACGGTGCCCAGCTCCAGCAGCACCTCGTTGGCGAGGGCGAAGAGGGCGTCGCCGACCAGGATGGCCAGCGCTGGGCCGTGCACCTTCCACACCGTGTCGCGGTGGCGGCGCTGCTCGTCGCCGTCCATCAGGTCGTCGTGCAGCAGCGAGAAGTTGTGGACGAGCTCGACGGCGACGGCGCCGGGGATGCCGACCTCGGCCGCGGCGCCCGCGGCTTCGGCGGAGAGCAGCGCGAGGGCGGGACGCACGGCCTTGCCGCCGTCGCCGTCCGCCGGGTTGCCCTGGGCGTCGATCCAGCCGAAGTGGTAGGCGGCGACGGTGTCCATGGGCGCCGCGAGCCGGTCCACGGCGGCACGGAGCACGGGCGTCGACAGCGCGCGGCCGCGTTCCAGGAGGGCGAGGGTGTCGGCCTTCTCCGCTCCCTCGCCAGGTGTGCCCACACTGGCAGCCGTGTTCTCGACAGCCGGGTTCCCCGGGTTCACTGGCTCTCCTCTGGTTCCTGTTCGTGCTGTGCCGGTCGTGCTGATGGCGCTCGTCGTCATGCCGCCTCCTGCAGAGGGTGTTCGCGGGTGCGGCCGAGCGCGGTGAGTGCGGCGTGCGCCGCGCTCAGTCCGCTCCGGACGGCGCTCTCCATGGTCGCGGGCCAGCCGGTCGCGGTCCACGCACCGGCAAGATAGAGCCCCGGCGTGTCGGTCCGCGCCCCGGGGCGCAGTCGGCCGACGCCGGGGGTGGGGGCGAAGGTGGCGGTCCGTTCCCGGGTGACGAAGAAGTCGCGTACCTTCGCGCCGCGCGCGGCGGGCAGCAGCCGCTCCAGCTCGGGCAGGTACTTCGTCCGCAGGACGGACACGGGCTCGTCGATGTCGACCTGGGCGACCGACTGGGACAGGGCCAGGTACTGGCCGCCGTCGGTGAGGCCGGAGGCTTCGGTGCGGTCGAAGACCCATTGGACGGGCGAGCCGAGCGCCGCGAAGAAGGGTGCCTTGAGCACCTTGCGGTCGTAGACGACGTGGACGTTGAGGATGGGGGCGGTGCCGATGTCGAGGAGCTTGTCGGGGTCGGCCAGCGCTCCGGCGGGCAGCAGTCCGTGTGCCTCGCGCTGCGGGACGGCGAGGACGACGGTGTCGGCCTCCAGGGACTCGCCCTCGGTGTCGACCCGCCAGTCGCCTTCCCCCGTACGGGTGAGGGCGGTGACGCGGGTGCGCAGCTCGGTCCGTACGCCGGCGGCGTCGAGGGCCTTGCGGGCGAGGGTGTCGTGGAGGTCGCCCAGCGGGACCTTCGCCCAGCCGATGTCGGCGGCGCCGTTCTCGGAGAGCAGGCCGGTCTTGAAGACCATGGCGGCCAGGGCCAGCGAGGACTGCTCGGCGGTGGCGTTGAGGGTGGCGATGCCGACGAGGTCCCACAGGGCCTCGATGGTGCGCGGGGACTGGCCGTAGCGGGCGAGCCAGGTGGCGAAGTCGAGGCCGTCGAGGGCCGGGTCGGCGGGGTCGAGGCGGCGCAGCGCGAGGGCGGCTCGCCCGACGCTCGCGCGCTCGGCGAGGGAGAGGTGCGGGTAGCGGGCCAGTGACCCGGCCAGGTGCAGGGGCACGGGCAGGGCGCTGCGGCGCAGCCGGCCGAGGCGGGGGCCGCCGGGGTGGGCGACGTCGAGCACGGGTACGTCGAGCCGGTCCTGGATCGTGGCGAGGGCGGCGCCGTCGACGCGGTCCAGGAACCACCGGTAGGCGGTGCAGCACCGCAGGTAGACGTGCTGGCCGTTGTCCACGGTCAGCTCGCCGCGCTTGAAGGAGAAGGCGAGCCCGCCGAGCCGGGGGCGGCCTTCGAGCAGGGTGACCCGCAGTCCGGCGTCGGCGAGTTCGAGGGCGGTGGTGACTCCGGCGAGTCCGCCGCCGACCACCACGGCGCGCCGCGCGGGGGCGCTCGTCGTCGGGTTCATCAGACCCGCCTCCGGTTGCTCTGGCGGGAGATGGTCCGGGCGTCGAGGCCCGACAGGCCGCGTACGGCGACGTACGCCTTCTCGTGCGTCGGCAGCGAGACCCGGCCGCGCAGGACCGCCTCGGGCTCGCGTTCGATGCGGTCGAGGAGGCGCCGGTAGATGCCGGCCATCGCGGCCACACAGGCACCGCTGCGCCGGTCGAGCATGGGCAGCAGCCGGTAGCCCTCGACGAACAGGGCCCGGGCGCGCCGGACTTCGTGGTGGATGAGCCCGGCGAAGTCCGAGCCGGCGGGGGCCCGGTCGCCGTCGAAGCCTTCGGAGCAGCCGAACTTGGCGAGGTCCTCGGCGGGCAGGTACGTACGGCCGTTGGCGGCGTCCTCGCGCACGTCGCGCAGGATGTTGGTGAGTTGCAGGGCGAGGCCGAGCGTGTCGGCGTACTCGTCGGCGCGCGCCGCGTCGGGGCCCGCGGCGTTCACGGTGCCGAACACGCCGAGCGAGAGCCTGCCGATGGCGCCCGCCACGCAGCGGCAGTACTCCTTGAGGTCGTCCCAGGTCTCGTACGTCTCGCCGCGGACGTCCATCAGGACCCCGTCGATGAGTTCGTCGAGGCCGCCGAGGGGGATCGGGAAGCGGCGCGCGGCGTGGGAGAGGGCGACGGCGACCGGGTCGGTGTCGTCCTCGTCGATCTCCTCGGCCCGGATGCGGCCGAGGAGGGCGCGGGTCTCCTCCAGGCGGGCCAGCTTCGCCTCGGGCGCCAGCGTGCCGTCGCCGATGTCGTCGACGCGCCGGGAGAAGGCGTACAGCGCGGACATCGCGTGGCGCTTGTCGGTGGGCAGCAGCCGGATTCCGTAGGCGAAGTTGCGCGCCTGGGTGCCGGTGACGGCCTCGCAGTAGCTGTAGGCCGCGAGGACCGGTGCTGACAGTGCGGACGCGTGTGTGGTGGGGCCCTCCACGTTCGGGCTCACCCCTTTCTCGGCGCTGTGCGCAGGACGGCGGCCATCTCGCGGAGCAGGCCGCTCCTGGTGGGCTTGGGCGGGCCGGGAGCCACATCGAATCCGGCGGCCTCGATCGCCTTCAGGGCGGCGCGCCCTCCTCCCACGAATCCCGCGAGCAGCAGCCGGAGCCTGCCGTGGACGCTACCCACGAGCGGGGTGCCTTCATTCAGGAGCCGGCGTGCGCGTTCGGTTTCGAATGCGATCAGGGCGCGGACGGACGCTCCGGCGCAGGGGGCTTCGAGGTCGGCCTCGGTGACATGGAAGCGGCGCATGTCCTCGGCCGGGAGATAGATCCGGTCGCGCCCGAGGTCCTCGGTGACGTCCTGGAGGTGCTCGGCGATCTGGAGGGCGGTGCACACGGCGTCGGAGCGGCGGATCCGCTCGGGGGTGCTGGTGCCGGTGAGGGACAGCACGAGGCGGCCGACGGGGTTCGCGGAGAGTTCGCAGTAGGCGAGGAGGTCCTCGTACGTCGCGTAGCGCGTGACCCGCTGGTCCTGGCGGTTGGCCTCGATGAGTCCGAGGAAGGGCTCGGGGGTGAGGGCGTGGGCGCGTACGACGGGCTGGAGGGCCTGCAGCAGGGGGTGGCGCGGGGTGCCGTCGGAGCCGCCGAACACGCGCAGGAGGTCGGTTTCGAAGGCGTCCAGCATGGCGAGCCGGTCGTCCACGGCGGCCGCGTCGAGGCCGAGGAGGACGGCGTCGCGCCCGCCGGGTGCGAGGTCGCCGTCGCCGATGTCGTCGACGAGGCGGGCGTACCCGTAGACCGCCATCAGGCCGTCGCGCCAGGCACGGGGAAGGAAGAAGGGGGCGACGGGGAAGTTCTCCGCCGCCGCCTTGCCGAGGGTGGCGCGCGCGTGAAGGTCGGTGGCGCCGTCCTGGGCGCCGGGGCCGCCGGGCCGGATGCCGGGCCCCGGGGTCACCGCCCGCCGCCCGGGGCGGGGACGGCCTCTGTGCCTGGGGGCCGGAGAATTCCCGTAGCCATTGCCGTCACATCTCCCGTTCTACACTGCCGAACCAAGTCATCCCATTTCGGACACGCCGCCGGAGTTCGCCCGGGGTGCCCGGGCCGGCCCGGGGGTTCGGCTGCGGGGAATCGTCCCCTCTTGGCGCGATTGACAACTGCTCCAGCTTACGCTGTACAACCCTGCGGGGGCCTATCGGGTGGGCGCCGCGCCACAGCATGTCGGCCGCCCGCGCTCCGCGCGCGACATGGCGAGGCCCCCGCCGCGCGAAGCGTCGGGGGCCCCGGCCCGCTGGTCCCGGCCGGTCAGTGGCCGGAGGCCTTCTCGTACGCCGCGACGACTTCCTCGGTGGGCCCGTCCATGAGGAGTTCGCCCTTCTCCAGCCACAGCACCCGGTCGCAGGTGTCGCGGATGGACTTGTTGTTGTGGCTCACCAGGAAGACGGTGCCCGCCTTCTCCCGCAGTTCGCGGATCCGGTTCTCGGAGCGCACCTGGAAGCTGCGGTCGCCGGTGGCCAGCGCCTCGTCGATCATCAGGACGTCGTGGTCCTTCGCGGCCGCGATGGAGAAGCGCAGCCGCGCGGCCATGCCCGAGGAGTACGTGCGCATCGGCAGGGAGATGAAGTCCCCCTTCTCGTTGATCCCCGAGAAGTCGACGATGCCCTCGTAGCGCTCCTTGATCTGCTCGCGGGTCATGCCCATCGCGAGACCGCCGAGGACGACGTTGCGCTCACCCGTGAGGTCGTTCATCAGCGCGGCGTTGACGCCCAGCAGCGAGGGCTGGCCGTCGGTGTAGACCTTGCCGGACTCGCAGGGCAGCAGGCCCGCGATGGCGCGCAGCAGGGTCGACTTGCCGGAGCCGTTGGAGCCGATGAGGCCGATCGCCTCGCCGCGGTACGCGGTGAACGAGACACCGCGTACGGCGTGGACCCTGCGGACGCCCGGGGAGTCGCCCTTGCCCCGGCGCACTATCTTGCTGAGCGCGGCGGTGGCGGCACCCTTGCCGCCGCCGCCGGTGTTGACCCGGTAGACGATGTGGACGCCGTCCGCGATCACAGTGGGGACGCGCCCCTTGGTTGTGTCAGCCACGACCGTAACGCTCCTCAGCCTTCCAGAAGTACACGAAGCCGCCGAGGCCGATCACCACGGCCCAGCCCACGGCGAAGAGCCAGACGTGCGGCGGCAGGTTGCTGCTGCCGTAGTCGTCGATCAGCGCGAACCGGATGAGGTCCATGTAGATCGCCACCGGGTTCCACAGCAGGACGTCGCTGATCCACTGGGGCTGGTCCTTGAGGTAGATCCCGATCGGGAACATGACCCCGGAGGCGTACATCCAGGTGCGCATCACGAACGGCATCAGCTGTGCCAGGTCGGGGGTCTTGGAGCCCATCCGCGCGAAGATCATGGCGAGGCCGGTGTTGAAGACGAACTGCAGCGTCAGCGTCGGGATCACCAGCAACCAGGAGAGCCGCGGGTAGTTGCCGAAGCTGACGGCGATGACGAAGACGACGACCATCGAGTACATCAGCTGCTGGAGCTGCTGCAGCGAGAAGGACACCGGGAGGGCTGCTCGCGGGAAGTGCAGCGCCCGCACCAGCCCGAGGTTCCCGGAGATCGCCCGGACACCCGCCATCACCGAGCTCTGGGTGAAGGTGAAGACGAAGATGCCCATCATCAGGAACGGGACGTAGACGCCCTTCGGCATCTCCCGGCCCGCGCCGAGGATCAGGCCGAAGATCAGCCAGTAGACGGCCGCGTTCAGCAGCGGGGTCGCCACCTGCCAGACCTGGCCGAGCTTCGCCTGGCTGTACTGCGCGACCAGCCTGGCCCGGGAGAAGGCCATGACGAAGTGGCGCCGTCCCCAGAGCTGCCGCACGTACTCGCCCAGACCGGGCCGGGCGCCGCTCACGGAGAGGCCGTACTTCCTGGCGAGCTCCGCGGGGCTCAGCCCCGCGTCTTCGGACGGCGGCTTGCTCGTGGCGAGGGCGCCGTCGTGGGTTGTGTCACTCACAAGTTGAAACTTTCGTCTTCAAGATGCGGCCAGGTTGGGCATCAGGCTGGTGGCGCGAGGCCCGTGATCGCGTCATGTTCCCAGACGCGGGCTCATCAGATGACAGGTGGTCGTCCCAGCCGGGTCAACCGCCAGACCGTACGCCATCTCATCGGGCGGCGGGGACCGCAGGGAGTGGTCCATCCCTCCTTGAACCCGCCGAACCACGCCTTGAGCGCCGGCGGCGAAGGCCTGCGCACGAGCGTCAGCAGGAGCCAGACGCCCAGGTAGACCGGGACCAGCGGAGCGGGCAGGTTGCGGCGGGCGAGCCACACCCGGTTACGGGCCACCATACGGTGGTAGACCGCGTGCCGGGAGGGGGCGGTCGTCGGATGCAGCAGCACCATGTCCGCCCGGTAGTCGATCAGCCACCCGGCGTCGAGTGCCCGCCAGGCCAGGTCGGTCTCCTCGTGGGCGTAGAAGAACTCTCCCGGCAGCGCTCCGACCTGTTCGAAAACCTTCGTGCGGACGGCGTTGGCGCCACCCAGGAAGGTCGTCACGCGCGAGGAGCGCATCGGGTCGGAGGCGCGCAGCCGGGGCACGTGGCGGCGCTGGGTCCCGCCGGTTTCCGGATCGGCGATCCGGAAGCTGACGATCCCGAGCTCCGGGTCCTCGGCGAAGGCCTGGCGGCACAGCTCGGCGGTGTCGGTGCGCTCCAGCAGCCCGTCGTCGTCCAGGAAGAGCAGGACGTCCACCTCGCCGCCGCCGGGGCCGAAGGCCTCGATGCCGACGTTGCGCCCGCCCGGGATGCCCAGGTTCTCGGGCAGCTCGACGGTGCGTACGCCCTCGGGCAGCCCCGTCACCCGCACGCCCTGTCCGACGACGACCACCTCGACGGGGTCGCCGTCCTGCCGGGCGACCGAGTCCAGGAGCGCCTTGAGCTCGTCGGGACGGTTGCCCATGGTGATGATCACGGCGCCCAGCCGCATCGGCGTCGTCACTTGAGCCTGCTGGAGGCCAGGACCGACACCAGGTGCAGCAGCGTCTGGAGCAGCGCGATGCCGGCCAGTACGGCGACTCCGAGACGGGAGAAGAACAGGTCGCCGCGCATCGCGTCCAGGACGGCGAGCAGCAGGATGAGCAGGGACGCCTCGATGCCGAGGACCAGGCGGTGGAACTTCAGCGCGGCGGCGGCCCGGCGGGCGAGCGCCATGCCGGACGAGCGGGGCTCGGCCGCCGCTTCCTTGACCGGCGGCAGCCCGCCCTGGTGCCGGGCGACACCGACGAGGTCGGTCTCGGCCTTGATCAGGATCGCGCCGAGCGCCGCGAGGGTGCCGAGGAAGGCCCACAGCCAGTCGATCCGCCCGCTGCCCCACAGGTCCGCGGAGCGCAGGCCGAAGCCGACCAGGACCGCCGCGTCGCACAGGTAGGCGCCGACGCGGTCCAGGTACACCCCGGAGAGGGAGAACTGCTTCTTCCAGCGGGCGACCTCCCCGTCGACGCAGTCGAGCAGCAGGTAGAGCTGGACCATGACCACGCCGAGGACGGCGCCCCAGACGCCCGGCACCAGCAGGGCCGGGGCGGCGAGGAGACCGGCGACGGTCATCACGTAGGTCAGCTGATTGGGCGTGACCTTGGTGGTGACCAGGAAGCGGGTGATGCGCAGGGAGATCTCGCGCATGTACAGGCGGCCGCCCCAGTGCTCGCCACTGCGCCGGTCCTTGACGCCCGCCGGGTGAACGACGGGCCGGAGTTCAGCTACGGATGGTCTTGGCATAGTCGGAGTAAGCGTCCCTGATCTCGGCTGCGGACAGGTTGAGGTGCTCCAGGATCGTGAAGCGTCCCGGACGGGTCTGGGGGGCGTACTCGACGGCCGCGACGAACTCCTCCACGCTGAACCCGATCTCCTCGGGCAGCACGGGCATCGCGTGACGGCGCAGCACCTCGACGAAGAGGCCGGACAGCGCCGCGGCCCCGCGCAGGTGCATGGCGAAGGCCGCGCCGATGCCGACCTGCTCGCCGTGGAGCGCGGAACGCCCCGGGTGCAGCAGGTCGAAGGCGTGGCTGATCTCGTGGCAGGCGCCGGACGAGGGGCGGCTGTCACCGCTGATCGACATCGCGATGCCGGAGAGGACGAGGCCCTCCGCGAGCACGGTGAGGAACTCGTCGTCGCGCACTCCCCCGGGGTGGCGCAGTACGGCCTCGCCGGCGGTGCGGGCCATGGCGGCGGCCAGGCCGTCCACCGGCTCGCCGGTGATCCGGTGGGACAGCTCCCAGTCGGCGATGGCCGAGATGTTGGAGATGGCGTCGCCGATCCCGGCCCGGACGAACCGGCTCGGGGCCTCACGGATCACGTCGAGGTCGATGACCATCGCGATGGGGGTGGGGACGCCGTAGGAGCCGCGGCCGTTGTCGTTGTCCAGGATGGACACCGGCGAGCAGATCCCGTCGTGGGAGAGGTTGGTGGCGACGGCCACCATGGGCAGGCCGACCCGCGCCGCGGCGTACTTCGCCACGTCGATGATCTTGCCGCCGCCCAGGCCCACGACGGCGTCGTAGCGGCGGCCCTTTATGTCGTCGGCGAGCTTGACCGCGGAGTCGATGGTGCCGTCGGCGACCGGGTACCAGTCGGCGTGCGGCAGGACGGGCTCCAGCCGGGCGCGCAGCGCCTGGCCGGAACCGCCGCTGATCGCTATGGCCAGCTTGCCGGACGCGGAGATCCGCTGGTCGGCGAGGATGCCGTCCAGTTTGTCCATGGCCCCGCAGCTGATGTCGACGACAACAGGCGACGGGATCAGCCGCGTCAGTACAGGCATGCGATGGTCCGGCCCTTGGCGAGGTCGTCGTGGTTGTCGATCTCGACCCACTTGACGTCGCCGATGGGGGCCACGTCGATGGTGAAGCCGTCGTTGACGAGCTGCTGGTAGCCGTCCTCGTAGTAGAGGTCCGGGTCCCGCTCGAAGGTGGTCTTCAGCGCGTCGGCGAGCTGCGCGGCGGCCCCGGCCTCGATGAGGGTGACACCGATGTACTCGCCGGTGGCGTCGGCCGGGTCCATCAGCTTGGTGATCTTCCGTACGCCCTGGCCGTCGGCGGTGACCACCTTCATCTCCTCGTCGGCCAGGCTCTTGACCGTGTCGAGGGCGAGGATGATCTTCTTGCCGTCGCCGCGGGCGGCGAGCAGCGTCCGCTCGACGGAGACCGGGTGGACGGTGTCGCCGTTGGCGAGGATCACACCCTGGGCCAGGACGTCACGGGCGCACCACAGGGAGTAGGCGTTGTTCCACTCCTCGGCCTTGTCGTTGTCGATCAGCGTGATCTTGACGCCGTACTTGGCCTCCAGCGCCTCACGGCGCTCGTAGACGGCTTCCTTGCGGTAGCCGACGACGATCGCGACCTCGGTGAGGCCGACCTCGGCGAAGTTGCCCAGGGTCAGGTCGAGGACCGTGAGGCTGTCCTCCTGGCCCTCGGGACCGACGGGCACGAGGGCCTTGGGCAGGGTGTCGGTGTAGGGACGCAGACGGCGTCCGGCACCGGCAGCGAGTACAAGGCCGATCATGCTGGTTCTCCTTCGTCATGTACGGCGGGTGCCCCGGAGGAGACCCAGAAGCGGATGCTCTCCACGAGCACCACCAGTGCCACGAACACGGCCATGGCCGTGAGCGCGACGGGAAACACGTCCGTTGCGAGGACGGCGGCCAGGACCACGGTCAGCAGGACCCGGCCCTCGTGGCCGCCGATCGTCCGCACCAGCCAGTACGGGGGCGCGCCCGAGCCACCGCGGATGCGGTAGACCGTGTCGTAGTGATGGTAGGCGACCGCCGCGATCAGGCCGAATGCCGCCGGAAGGGCCCCGGGGACGTCCGCCTTGGCGGCGAGCGCGAGGACGGTCACGTACTCGGCGAACCGGAAGAGCGGGGGGATCAGCCAGTCGAGGGGGCCCTTGAGGGGGCTCGCGAGAGCCACGCTCGCGGCGATGACGTACACCACGGCGGACCCGATCAGCCAGGGGGTGCCGAAGTCGCGGGTCACGGCGGCGCCCACCATCAGCACGGATCCGAGCGCGGCCAGCCCCAGCGAGGCGGAGCTCGGACGGCCCTTCACGAGCCGGCCGGCGGTCCAGGCGAGCACGCCCGAGTCGGCGAGCTCGGCCAGCGCCCGGGCGGCCCGGTCGGTGCGGGTGGCCTTGCGGGTCAGCGAGCGCAGGACGCGGCCGGCGGTGGTGTAGAGGGCGCCGAAGGCGCAGCCGACGAGCAGGGCGTAGAAGACGATCCGCGGGGTGGTGACGGCGGTCAGGACCGCGATCATCGCCCAGCGCTCACCGATCGGCAGAATGATCATCCGTCGGACCCAGACCGTCCATCCGACGCTGTCCAGCTTGTCGGAGAGGGCCGCCGTGGGACTTGTATTCGCTGTCGCGTCGTGGTTGGCCTCGTTGAAGGAGAAGTCCACGACGTGCCGGCAGGTCATGAGGATCATCGCGCCGAGCGCGAGCGCCCATACATCGTCGCCGTTCCTCGCCGCGCCGAGCGCGAGGCCCGCGTAGAAGGCGTACTCCTTCGCGCGGTCGAAGGTCGCGTCGAGCCAGGCGCCCATCGTCGAGTACTGGAGCGAGTAGCGGGCGAGCTGCCCGTCGGTGCAGTCCAGGACGAAGGAGACGAGCAGCAGCACACCGGCCGCGACGTAGCCCCAGCGGTCGCCCGTGGCGGCGCAGCCGGCCGCGATCAGCGCGGTGATCAGCGAGGCCGTCGTGACCTGGTTCGGGGTCAGGCCGCGGCGCGCGCACCAGCGGGCGATGTAGCGCGAGTACGGGCTGACGCAGAAGGTGGTGAAGAAGCCGTCGCGGGACTTCACGGCGGTGCGCAGGCGCACGGCCTCGTCGTCCACGGCGGCGACGGCGGCGACGGCCGCCTCGCGCTCCGCCGCGGTGGCGGGAACGGCGGCGACCAGGGTGCCGAGCTCGGGCCGCTGGACGGGGGTACCGCAGGACTCGACGGCGGCGGCGAGCCGGTCGGCGTAGGGGTCGTCGTCCGCGTCCGCGTCCTCGGACGCGAGCGCCGCGGCCTTGTCCAGTGCGGGGCGGGCGCCGGCCTGGACGGCGAGGGCGCCGGGGACGGCGCAGGCGTCGAAGCGGGGGTCGGTCAGCGCGAGGCGCAGCGCGTGCGGATGCCCGACGAAGGCGCTGTCGACCACGGCCACCCGCTGATCGGCCGGTACGCCGGCCAGGGTCGCTGCGGCGTCTTGGGGCGAGGCGACCGGGCGGACGTCGAACCCGAGGAGACGCAGCTCGTCGGCGAGCGGTGATCCGGGGACCGGCAGGCCGGTGAGGATGACGGTCGGCAGACGAACTCACTCCTTGCGGCGAACACGGGGCGGGCGCCACGTGGGGGTGGCGGCACGTCGGCAGAGGCTATCGGATGAATGGAAGCCGGGATTCATCGGCTGTTTACGCCCGGCTGTTACGGTGGACGCAGATGCGTTGGGCTGATGTCAACGTGTTCTGTCATATGTGATCGCCATGGGAACGGGAAAAGGGGTGGGTTGATGACCGTCGTAGTCGTCGCGGCCATGGGCAGCGAACTCCGGTACATCCCCCCTCACTTCCGGGCGTCCGGCCAGGTCTGATCACCCGATCCTCCTCGTCGGCCGGAGCCCCCGTTCAAGGGTTCACGTTGACCGACAACACTCGCACCACCACCACGTCCGGCTCCGACGACGGCGTCTTCGCCGCGTTCATGGAGCTGCACCGAGGTCTGCCCCGGCAGTCCCCCGGTTCCGACACCACCACCCGCCACCTGCTGTCCCTGTGCGCACCGCTGCCCGAGCGGCCGCGCGTCCTCGACCTGGGCTGCGGTCCGGGCCGCAGCGCTCTGCTGCTCGCCGCCGAGGCGGGGGGCGCGGGCCTCGCCGAGGTGACCGCGATCGACCTGTACGAACCGTTCCTCGACGAGCTGCGCACGGCCGCCGGGGTCCGCGGGCTCGGCGACCGCGTCCGGGCCGTGACGGGCGACATGGGCGCGCTGCCCTACGAGGACGGCTCCTTCGACCTCGTCTGGGCGGAGGGCTCCGCCTACATCATCGGCTTCGACCGGGCGCTCGCGGAGTGGAAGCGGCTGCTCGCGCCCGGCGGCACGCTCGTCCTGAGCGAGTGCGGCTGGACCACCGAGAAGCCCTCGGCCGGGGCGCGGGCGTTCTGGGATCCGCGGTTCCCGCTGCGCTCCACCGCCCGCAACATCGCGGCCGCCCAGGCCGCCGGGTACCGGGTGCTGGGCGTGCGTCGGCAGCCCGACTCCGACTGGGCCGAGTACTACGGACCGCTCGGCGAGCGGGTCCGGTCCCGGAAGGCCTCGACTCCGGCGGAGGCGGCCGCGATCGCCGCCACCCGCGAGGAGCTCGACGTACGGGTACGGCACGGGCACGAGTACGGCTGCACCGGCTACGTGCTGAGCCCGGTGACCGCCGGGGACGGCGGCCCCTGGCGGGCCCGGCCGGAGACCGCGGCCGACGAGGCGGCCGTACGGGCCGTCAACCTGGCGGCGTTCGAAACGCCGCTGGAGGCCGACCTCGTGGACGCGCTGCGCTCCGACGCCTCCTGGCTTCCGGGGCTCTCGTACGTGGCCGAGGGTCCGGACGGGTCTGTGGCGGCGTACGCCCTGCTGACCCGGTGCGAGGTGGACGGCGCACCGGCGCTCGCGCTCGCGCCGGTGGCCACCGATCCCGCGCTCCAGCGCTCGGGCGCCGGAAGCGCCGTCGTACGGGCCCTGCTCGCGGCGGCCCGGGAACGGGGGGAGGCGCTGGTCCTGGTCCTCGGGCATCCCGGGTACTACCCGCGCTTCGGCTTCGTGCCGGCCTCGCGGTTCGGGATCCGGGCGCCGTTCGAGGTGCCGGACGAGGCCATGATGGCGCTGGTGCTGGACGACTCCGTACCGGTTGCGGCGGGCAGCATCGCGTATCCGGCTCCGTTCGGCGTCTGACCCGTGGGTCCGCCGCCCGTCGCCTATCACGCGACGGGCGGCGGACATGCGCGGACGGCTGAAGTGGGGACAAGCCTCCTTTGTACGGCAGACTGAAGGCCGAAGCCCGAAGCGAAGGATGGGTATGCCGACCACACAAGCCACCGCCGCGCACGGCGCGTCCGCCGGCACCGGTACTCAGGAATCGATCATGCTCGAACTGGTCGACGAGTCCGGCAACACCATCGGCACGGCGGAGAAGCTCTCCGCCCATCAGGCGCCCGGTCTGCTGCACCGGGCCTTCTCCGTGTTCCTCTTCGACGAGCACGGCCGCCTGCTGCTCCAGCGGCGTGCCCTCGGGAAGTACCACTCCCCCGGCGTCTGGTCGAACACGTGTTGCGGTCATCCCTACCCCGGTGAATCGCCGTTCGCCGCGGCGGCCCGGCGGACCCACGAGGAGCTTGGGCTGTCGCCCTCGCTGCTCGCGGAGGCGGGGACGGTGCGCTACAACCATCCGGACCCGGCGTCCGGGCTGGTGGAGCAGGAGTACAACCACCTGTTCGTGGGACTGGCGCAGGCCGACCTGAGGCCGGACCCGCAGGAGGTCGACGACACCGCCTTCGTCACGGCCGAGGAGTTGGTGCGGCAGCACGCGCAGGTGCCGTTCTCGGCCTGGTTTATGACCGTACTGGACGCGGCCCGGCCCGCGATCCGCGAGCTGACCGGCCCCGCCGCGGGCTGGTAGTCCGCCGGTCTTTCAGGCGGTGGGGGTGCGCGGGGCGGCGAGCGGCAGGGCCGCCCAGATCACCTTGCCGCCGGTGGACGTGTGCTCGACGTCGCAGACGCCGCCCGCCTCCAGCGTGATCTCCCGGACGAGCAGCAGGCCCCGGCCGCCGGTCTGGCCGAAATCGGCCTCCAGCGCCTTGGGCCGGTACGGGTGGTTGTCCTCGA
The DNA here is from genome assembly GCF_053591315.1 of Streptomyces sp. NPDC003042. Taxonomy (NCBI): domain Bacteria; kingdom Bacillati; phylum Actinomycetota; class Actinomycetes; order Kitasatosporales; family Streptomycetaceae; genus Streptomyces; species Streptomyces sp. NPDC003042. Next base: position 62,231 of record NZ_JBSFTP010000028.1, on the reverse strand, counting down.
CGGCCACCCGTACCCACTCGCGGCCCACGGCGACCTCGACGGCCACCTCCGGTGAGAGCAGCGCCGCGTGCCGGACCGAGTTCGTCACCAGTTCGGAGACGATCAGCAGCAGCGAGTACACCAGGTCCTGATGGGCCGGCACCCCCTGGCGGCCGAGCAGGTCACGGACCGCCCGGCGGGCCTGCGGAACGGATTCTTCTACCGCCGGCGCGGTGAACCTCCACACTCCCTCGTATGCGAGGGGGTCGGCCGGAGCCGGTACCTCGGCTTCCCTGGCCGGCGGGACACTCCCGCTGTCGTTCATCTTCCGGCCCCCGTCTTCGCACTCGATCGTCTCCACGTGCCAAGAGTGGGGAACAGCCCGGTCGGGGCCGGACCGCTGACAAGAAGTCAGCAGCAATCGGACACATTTTGACCGTTGGCTTATGACAGAGTCAGTTGTTCGACTGTTCCTGATCCGGCCGCGGTGCCTTCTCAGCCGCCGCGGGCGTCTCGTCCACCGCCTCCGGCCGGGCCGCCGCCACCTCGTCCTCCCTGACCAGGCCGATGATCCGCCGGGCGCCCATGCCCAGGGCCACCAGGCTCAGTCCGTCGAACAGCAGGGCGAGCGAGAAGAAGGTTCCGATCACGTACTGGCTGCTGCCGGGCCAGCCGGCGAGCACCAGGATGCCGAGCAGCACGCCGAAGGCGCCCTGCACGAGGGCGAGGACGAAGTTGGCGCCGCGCACCACGAGCGCGCCCGCCAGCCGGAACACCCCACCGGTCAGGAACAGCAGGGCGGCGAACATGGTCAGCGCCTCGGCGCTCGCCTCGGGACGGCGCAGGACCACGAGACCGGCGGCCAGGTTGATGGCGGCGACGATGACGGCGAGCCAGAAGTAGTTGCTCCTGCGCGACTGCACGGCCTGGGCCAGGCCGACCACACCGCCGATCAGCAGCAGCCAGCCGAAGAGGAACATCGACGTCAAGGTGGCCACGCCGGTGTAGATCAGACCCACCAGGCCGGCCAGCACGAGGACCACCCCGAGCAGGGCCAGCAGCCCGAAGCTGCGGCTGAGCTTCTTCTTCTCCCGCTTCTCCTGCGGGTCGGTACGGTCTGCGCCCATGGACGTGCCACCTTTCCGCACCCCCCGGGGTCAGGACTCCCTTGATCATAGGATCGGCGGCCCGGGATAGCATCCGGCGCATGTTCGCAGCCCAGGACGCAGCCCTCCTGCACACGGTCGCCGACGGGGTCGCCACCGTCACCATCTCGCACCCGGCCAAGCGCAACGCCATGACCGCCTCGATGTGGCGGGCACTGCCCGGTCTGCTGGCGGAGCTCGCCACCGACAGGGCCGTACGGGTGCTGGTGCTGACCGGGGCCGGTCCGACCTTCTGCGCGGGGGCCGACATCTCCTCGCTCACCGGGGACGAGGAGCCGCAGGCCCTGGCCGTGGCGGCGGAGGAGGCGCTGGCCGCGTTCCCGTGGCCGACGGTGGCGGCGATCCGCGGCTTCTGCGTGGGGGGCGGAAGCCAGCTGGCGGCCGCCTGCGACCTGCGGTTCGCGGAGGAGGGGGCGTCGTTCGGGGTGACCCCGGCGAAGCTGGGCATCGTCTACCCGGCGTCCTCCACGCGGCGCCTCGCCGGCCTGGTCGGCCCGGCGTGGGCGAAGTACCTGCTGTTCTCGGCGGAACTGATCGGCGCCGAGCCGGCGCTGCGGGCCGGTTTCCTGAACGAACTGCTGCCGGCGGGTCACCTGGACAAGCGGGTGGCCGAGTTCGCCCGCGTCCTGACCACCCGCTCGCGGCTGACCCAGGCCGCGGCCAAGGAGTTCGCGGACGGCCGCACCGACCGGGACGCGCACTGGGCGCGGCAGGCGGCCGGGAGCGGCGACACCGCGGAGGGTGTCGCCGCGTTCCTGGAACGCCGGGCGCCGGTGTTCAGCTGGCCGGGAGCGGATTAGCCGCGCGCAGCCGGGCCACGATCTCGGCCGGGGCCTTGTCCGGGGAACCGGCGTCGTAGGGCGGCTGGGGGTCGTACTCGCACATCAGCTGCACGGTTTGCGCGTACGTGTCGCCGGCGATCCGGCCGAGCAGGCCGAGGCCCATGTCGATGCCGGCCGACACCCCGGCGGCGGTGACGTACTTGCCGTCGAAGACCACCCGCTCACCGGTCGGTTCGGCGCCGAAGGGGCGCAGCTGGTCGAGGTAGAGCCAGTGGCCGGCGGCCCGCCGCCCGTCGAGCAGCCCGGCGGCGGCGAGCAGGAGCGAGCCGGTGCAGACCGAGGTCGTCCAGGTGGTGGTGGCGTCGACGGCGCGCAGCCAGTCGAGGACGACGGGATTGCCCATCTCCACCTCGGGGTGCGGCCCGCCGGGCACGATGACGATGTCCGGCCGGGTCACGTCACCGAGCGCCTTGTCGGCGACGAGCGCGAGCGCCCCGTTGTCGGTCCGCACCGGCCCGGGGCGCTCGGACACGAACACGGTCTCGACGCCCTGGAGCCGGCCGAGGGTCTCGAAGGGCCCGATGGCGTCGAGGGCGGTGAAGCGGTCGTAGAGCAGTACGGCGATCTGCATGGCTCCTCCGGAGCGGTTCAGGGATGGACGGCCCCACGCCGGTGCGCGGACCGATGGAGTGCTGGGCCGACTGACGAACCCCCGGACCCGGTCCGAGCTCGGGGTCCGAAGGGCGTGGCCCCCGGCCGGTCCGGGGTCGGGACGGTCCGGGGCGCAGCCCGGGGTCGGGGCCCGGGGTCGGGATCCGGGGTCGGGGCCCGGGGTCGGGGCCCGGGGTCGGGACCAGGGTCGGGGTCCGGGGCGCAGCCCCCGGTTTCGGGAAGGGGCGGGGCGGGGGGCGGCTCCGCGCAGCGGCCCCCGGCCGAGCCGACGGTCAGGGCACGGGGCCGGAGTCCGGACCGGGGCCGGGCCCCGGGGGTCAGGGGGGCGGCGGGGCCGGCGGGCCTGGTGGCCCGAAGCGGCGACGATATTCGGCCGGGGACTGGCCGAGGGTTTTGACGAAGGCCCGCCGCAGCGCCTCCGGGGTGCCGTAGCCGCAGTCCCGCGAGATCTGCGCCACGCCCTCGCGGCTGTCCTCCAGCAGCCGCCGCGCGTGCTCCACCCGCACCCGCTCGACGTACCGTCCCGGCGTCACCCCCGTCTCCGCCTGGAAGGCCCGCGCGAAGTGCCGCGGCGACAGCGTGGCCCGCGCCGCCAGTGCTTCCACGCTGAGGTCCCCGTCCGGGTGCTCGGTGATCCACTGCTGCACGTCCCGCAGCGGTTCCCGCCGCGCCGTCTGCGCCGCCAGCTGCGCGCTGAACTGCGCCTGGTTCCCGGGCCGGCGCAGGAACACCACCAAGTGCTTCGCGATCAGCAGCGCCACGTCCCGCCCGAAGTCCTCCTCCACGAGCGCCAGCGCGAGGTCGATGCCGGCGGTCACCCCCGCCGAGGTGGCCACGGGACCGTCCCGGACGAAGATGGGGTCCGCTTCCACGGACACGGCCGGGTAGTCGCGCGCCATCTGCTCGCAGACGTACCAGTGCGTCGTGGCCCGGCGGCCGTCGAGCAGCCCGGCCTCCGCCAGCAGGAGTCCGCCCGTGCACACGGACACCAGGCGCTCCGCGCGTCCCCCGTACGCGCGGAGCCAGTCGGTGAGCCGGGGCTCGAAGTCGCCGGTGTACTGGCCTCCGGGCACCAGCAGCGTGGTCCCCGGCCCGGGCCGGGCGCTCTCCAGGTCCCCGTCGGGGACCAGGGTCAGCCCGCTGTTCGTCCGTACCGGCGCCCCTGCGAGGGACACGGTCCGGATCGCGTACCGGCCCTCCCCCGGGCACCGCCCGACCGCGCTGAACACCTCGACGGGGCCGGTCACGTCCAGACTCTGAAGGCCGTCGTAGAGGACGACCAGCACGTTTCGCGACGACATGCCTCCATGGTGTGACCCACCGCCCATGGCCGCAATGACGTGCATCCCACCTATCCGGCCACGGGGCCCCGCCCCGCGGCCCGCGGATAGGATCGGGGCATCATGACTGCAACCCTCGTCGCCAAGAACCTCACCGCCGCGCACGGTGAGCGCACGCTCTTCGCCGGTCTCGACCTCGTCGTCGCGCCCGGCGACGTCATCGGACTCGTCGGCGTCAACGGCGCCGGGAAGTCGACCCTGCTGCGGCTGCTCGCCGGGCTGGACACCCCCGAGACCGGTGAGCTGCGGCTCTCCCCGCCCACCGCCGCCATCGGGCACCTCCCCCAGGAGCCCGAGCGCCGTCCCGGGGAGTCGGTCCGGGACTTCCTCGCCCGCCGCACCGGCGTGGCCGCCGCGCAGGCGGAGCTCGACGCGGCCACCCAGGGGCTCGTCGACGGCACCCCGGGCGCGGACGACGCGTACGCGGACACCCTCGACCGCTGGCTGGACCTCGGCGGCGCGGACCTCGACGAGCGGGCGCTGGAGGTCGCCGGTGAGCTGGGTCTGGAAGTGAGCCTGGACCTGCCGATGACCGCGCTGTCCGGCGGCCAGGCCGCCCGCGCCGGTCTCGCCTCCCTCCTGCTGTCCCGGTACGACGTCTTCCTCCTCGACGAGCCCACCAACGACCTGGACCTGGCCGGCCTGGAGCGGCTGGAGCAGTTCGTCAAGGGGCTGCGCGCGGGTACCGTCGTCATCAGCCACGACCGCGAGTTCCTGACGCGGACCGTCACCAAGGTCCTCGAACTGGACCTGGCGCAGCAGGAGATCAACCTCTACGGCGGCGGCTACGACGCCTACCTGGAGGAGCGCGAGCGGGCCCGCAACCACGCCCGCGAGGAGTTCGACGAGTACGCCGACAAGAAGTCCGCCCTCGAAGGCCGGGCGCAGATGCAGCGCAACTGGATGGACAAGGGCGTGCGCAACGCCCGCCGCAAGGCGTCCGACAACGACAAGATCGGCCGCAAGCTGCGCGGCGAGTCGAGCGAGAAGCAGGCCGCCAAGGCCCGCCAGACGCAGCGCGCGATCGAGCGGCTGGACGTCGTCGACGAGCCGCGCAAGGAGTGGGAGCTGCGCATGGAGATCGCGGCGGCCCCGCGCTCCGGCTCGGTCGTCGCCACCCTGCGCGAAGCGGCGGTCAAGCGCGGGGACTTCCGTCTGGGCCCGGCCAGCCTGCAGATCGACTGGGCGGACCGGGTCGCGATCACCGGGGCCAACGGCGCCGGGAAGTCCACCCTGTTGGCCGTGCTGCTCGGCCGCCTCGCCCCGGACTCCGGCGCGGCCACCCTCGGCTCCGGCGTGCTGGTCGGCGAAGTGGACCAGGCGCGCGGGCTGTTCCTCGGCGACGAGCCGCTGCTGGAGGCGTTCTGCGCGGCGGTCCCGGACACTGAGCCCGCCGAAGTCCGCACGCTGCTGGCCAAGTTCGGCCTCAAGGCGGCGCACGTGCTGCGCACGGCGGCGAGCCTCTCGCCCGGCGAGCGCACCCGGGCGGCCCTGGCGCTGCTCCAGGGCCGCGGGGTGAACCTGCTGGTGCTGGACGAGCCCACCAACCACCTCGACCTGCCGGCGATCGAGCAGCTGGAGTCCGCCCTTGACGCCTACGAGGGCACCCTGCTGCTGGTCACCCACGACCGCCGCATGCTGGAGGTGGTCCACGTGACCCGCCGCCTGGAGGTCGCGGACGGCAGGGTCACGGAGCTGTAGCCGCCGCCCTACTGGCCCGGAGGCCGGCGGGTGCGGGCCAGCTTGCGGGCCACGAAGGTGCGCGGGAGGTGGCGGACGGCGAGGGCGTACGTCCGGTAGTGGCGGCCCGTGACGCTGAGCGGCCGGCGGCGGGCGAGGTCGCGCAGGGCCTGGGCCACGACCGCCTCCGGCTCCAGCCAGACCGCGTCGCGCAGGGCGCTGACGTCCATCCCGGCACGCTCCTGGAACTCCGTGCGGGTGAAGCCGGGGACCACCGCCATCACCCGTACGCCGTACGGCTCCATGTCCACCCGCAGCGACTCGCTGAAGGCGGTCACCCAGGCCTTGGCGGCCCCGTAGGTCCCCGTCGGCAGCAGGCCCGCGACGGAGGAGACGTTGAGGACCGCGCCCCGGCGGCGCTCCCGCAGGCCGGGCAGAGCTGCGTGGGTGAGCCTGAGCGGGACCTTGACCAGCAGGTCGAGCATCCGCTCCTCGTCCTCGACCGGGTTGTACGGGAACGGCGCGGGCAGCCCGAATCCGGCGTTGTTGACCAGGATGTCGACGGGCCGGGCGGTGTCGGCGAGGCGTTCGGCGACCGCCGCGCACTCCCCCGCGTCCAGCAGGTCGGCGGGCAGCACCTCGCAGGCCGCCCCGAACTCGCCCGCGAGCTGCCGGGCCACGGCCTCCAGGCGGTCCTTGTCCCGGGCGACGAGGACCAGGTCGCAGCCCTTGGCGGCGAAGCCGCGCGCGAAGGCCGCGCCCAGTCCGGCGCTGGCTCCGGTGATCAGAACGGTCGTGCTCACGTGCGGTCCACTTCCTGCTTCTCACTTGCTACGAAGGCGGTCGTCTCGGGCGAGGCGTAGGCCTGGGCGACGTCCACCAGGAACCGCGCCTCGTCCTCCACGTCGCCGCCCTCCGCGGACGTCTGGATCGCGGCGGGCAGCTCCAGCCCGGCCGTATCGCCCGGCCGGCCCGTCCTTCCGGCGAGCTTCGCCTCCCGCGCCTCCTTCAGTACGCAGGCCAGCGCGGCCGCCGTCCGCCGCTGCTCGGGGATCCCGCTCCCGGCGACATGGCTGCGCGCGAGCTCGGGGACGCCCGGGGCCACGTACTCGCCCAGGATCAGGATCGCGTCGCGCGTCTCGATGACCTTGCGGTAGACAAGCAGGTTGCGCGGCACGGGCGGCCACAGCAGTTCCAGCACCCGCCCGGCGCGCGGCTGGGAGAGGACCACGTGCGGGACGGCCTGGACGAGGTCCCGCCACAGCGGCCACAGCCGCCAGGCGGTGACGGTGTCGGTGGTGGTGCGGCGCAGCGTGAACAGCGTCGGCACGAGGATCGCGGCGGCGCGGATCAGGCCGTGCAGGTTCATCAGCAGGGGCATCGCGGGCATCGCCCAGGTGCTGCCGAAGAGGCCCTTGAGCAGGTAGGCGAACCAGAACAGGCCGGCCAGCGCGGTGCCGAGGCCGAACAGGCGCAGTCCGGCGGCCAGTCCCCGGCTCTCGGCGCGGCGGCTGTAGCGCCAGCACACGAAGACGCAGATGGTGTTGGCGGTCAGGTGGGCGGAGATCAGGACGAGCCAGTACGCGAGGGAAGGCACCGGGTCGCCGGAGGGCGGCATGGTGTGCGTGCCGTGGTCCGGCGCGGCGGCGTCCAGGACGAGGAGAGTCCCCAGCCACAGCACCGTGCCCGCCCAGGAGGCGCGTTGGAGTACGCGGCCCCGGGTGGCGGCGGCCACGAAGTAGAGCACCGCGCCCGCCGACAGGACGCCGATGAGGTTGCGGACGAGGCCGACGGTGTGCGCGTAGCCGGGGTCGCGGCTCATCGCGTACGTGACGACGGCGGGCAGGTTGAGGGTCATCGCGGCGGCGGCGGTGGCGACCGCGAGCCAAAGGCCGCGCTGGTGCGGGGAGCGCAGGGCGCCGGGGGCCCGCAGCAGGACCGCGATCCACAGGCACACCACGCTGGGGACGGCGAGCCAGTCGCCGATGGCCATGAGGTCAGCTGCCATCGCGCGGACCCCGCTCGTAGCCCATGGCCGACTCCAGCCGGGCGAGGGCGCCCCGGGGAGCGGTGGTGTGCCCGGAGCGGCCGGAGCCCGAGGTGCGGGTGCGGATCATGCTCGCGAGCATCTCCGCCTCCTGCTCCTGGCGGGTGCTGTAGTTGGTGCGGCCGAGGACGACGGGGGCCCGGCCGTCGATCTCCTCTCCTTCCAGCGAGTGGTGGCCGAAGAGGATGTGGCCGAGCTCGTGGAGCACGATGTGCTCCTGGTGCAGCGGGGTGGTCTGGGACTCGTAGAAGACGTAGTCGACGGTCGCGGTGCCGACCCACAGTCCGCAGACGCCGGATTCCGCCGCCTCCCGGGGCAGCGGATGCAGGCGTATGGGACGGGCCCGCTGGTCGGCCATCCGGGCGCACAGGCTGTCGAGGGAGAACGGATGCGGCAGATCCAGATGGCTGAGAATGATCTCGCATCGTTTGCGCAGGCTGAGATTCCGATAGGGCATGTGTTCCCTCTTCGGATCCTTTCTCGGGCAGCGTCGGTAGGCGTGCGTGGGCATCGACATAACGTCCTCTGCCTGGAGGCGGCCTCGGGAGTGCGGTCCCGGAGGGGAAATGCGGAAGCCCGTCCGCGCGTGACGAACGGGCGTTCCACCATCCCTACAGATCCTTTACGGGAGTTGGCAAGAGAAGTCCCCAGGTGGGGTGCCTATTCGGCCATTCCTGCCGACCCCGCTCACTACCGCTTGCGGCGCTCCTCGGGGCCGGTGAGACCGGCCCGGCGCAGGGCGTCGGCCATGGCGCTGTTGGCGGGCGCGGGGGCGCCGGAACGCTGCCCGCCCTGAGCCGGAGCACCTTGGCCGCCCTGCCCTCCCTGGCCTCCCTGCCGCTGTCCGCCGCCGGGCCGGCCCTGACCCTGGCCGCGCTGACCGCCCTCGCCACGCCGGCCGCCCTGACCGCTGCCCTGGCCGCCGCCCTGACCGCCCTGGGCCGCCGGGCCGCGCTGCTGCGGGGGCCGGCCGCCGCCCCGCCGCTCCTCCCGCTGCCTGGGGGCGCCGGCAACGGCACCGGCACCGCGCTCCGCCCCGGCCTCGTCCTCCAGCCGCAGCGTCAGCGAGATCCGCTTGCGCGGGATGTCCACCTCCATCACCTTGACCCGGACGATGTCGCCCGGCTTCACCACGTCCCTCGGGTCCTTGACGAAGGTCTTCGACAGGGCGGAGACGTGCGCCAGGCCGTCCTGGTGGACGCCGACGTCGATGAAGGCGCCGAAGGCGGCCACATTGGTGACGACACCTTCCAGGATCATCCCGGGGGCCAGGTCGCCGATCTTCTCCACGCCCTCCTTGAAGGTCGCGGTCTTGAAGGCGGGGCGCGGGTCCCGGCCGGGCTTCTCCAGCTCGCGCAGGATGTCCGTGACCGTCGGCAGGCCGAAGGCCTCGGTGACGAACTGCTCCGGCCGCAGGGAGCGCAGTACGGCGGTGTTCCCGACCAGGGACGCCACTTCGCCGCCCGCCGTCTTCCCCATCGCCCGGACCACCGGATAGGCCTCGGGGTGCACGGCCGAGGAGTCCAGCGGGTCGTCACCGTCACGGATCCGCAGGAAGCCCGCGCACTGCTCGTACGCCTTCGGACCCAGCCGGGCCACGTCCTTGAGCCCCTTGCGGCTGCGGAAGGGGCCGTTGGCGTCGCGGTGGGCCACGATGTTCTCGGCGAGCCCGCCGCTGATGCCCGACACCCGGGAGAGCAGCGGCGCGGAGGCCGTGTTGACGTCCACACCGACACCGTTCACGCAGTCCTCGACCACCGTGTCGAGCGAGCGGGACAGCTTCGTCTCGGAGAGGTCGTGCTGGTACTGGCCGACGCCGATCGACTTCGGGTCGATCTTGACGAGCTCGGCGAGCGGGTCCTGGAGGCGGCGGGCGATGGAGACGGCGCCGCGCAAGGACACGTCCATCTCCGGGAGTTCCTGCGAGGCGAAGGCGGAGGCGGAGTACACGGAGGCGCCCGCCTCCGAGACCATCACCTTGGTCAGGCCCAGGTCGGGGTGGCGGGTGATGAGGTCGGCGGCCAGCTTGTCGGTCTCGCGGGAGGCCGTGCCGTTGCCGATCGCGATCAGTTCGACCGCGTGCTCCTTGGACAGGCGGGCGAGCTTGGCGAGGGACTCGTCCCACTTGTTGGCGGGAACGTGCGGGTAGATCACGTCCGTGGCCACGACCTTGCCGGTCGCGTCGACGACCGCCACCTTGACGCCCGTACGGAAACCGGGGTCCAGGCCCAGCGTCGCGCGGGTGCCGGCGGGGGCCGCGAGCAGCAGGTCGCGCAGGTTCGCCGCGAAGACGCGTACGGCCTCCTCCTCGGCGGCGGCGCGCAGCCGGGTCCGCAGGTCGATGCCGAGGTGCACCTGGATCTTCGTACGCCAGGCCCAGCGGACGGTGTCGGCCAGCCACTTGTCGCCCGGACGGCCGCGGTCGCTGATGCCGAAACGGCGGGCGACCATCCCCTCGTAGGTGGAGGGGCCGGGGGTTGCCGTGTCTTCGCGGTCCTCCGGCTCCAGGGTGAGGTCGAGGACGTCCTCCTTCTCGCCGCGCAGCATGGCCAGGACGCGGTGCGAGGGCAGCGCGGTGAAGGCCTCGGCGAAGTCGAAGTAGTCGGCGAACTTGGCGCCCGCCTCCTCCTTGCCCTCGCGGACCTTCGCGGCGAGCCGGCCGCGGCCCCACATGCGCTCGCGCAGCTCGCCGATCAGGTCGGCGTCCTCGGCGAACTTCTCGGTGAGGATGGCGCGGGCGCCCTCCAGCGCGGCGGCCGGGTCGGCGACGCCCTTGCCGGCGTCCACGAACGCGGCCGCCGCCACGGCCGGTTCCACCGACGGATCGGCCAGCAGGCCCTCGGCGAGCGGCGCCAGGCCGGCCTCGCGGGCGATCTGGGCCTTGGTGCGGCGCTTGGGCTTGAAGGGCAGGTAGATGTCCTCCAGCCGGGCCTTGGTGTCGGCCGCGTTGATCCGGGCCTCCAGCTCGGCGTCGAGCTTGCCCTGCTCCCGTACGGAGTCGAGGATCGCCGCGCGCCGGTCCTCCAGCTCGCGCAGATACCGCAGCCGCTCCTCCAGGGTGCGCAGCTGGGCGTCGTCGAGCATCTCGGTCGCTTCCTTGCGGTAGCGCGCGATGAACGGGACGGTGGAACCGCCGTCGAGCAGCTCGACGGCGGCCTTGACCTGCCGCTCCCGTACGCCGAGCTCCTCGGCGATCCTGCCTTCGATGGACATCGTCACTGTGCGGTCCCGCCTGCCTTCGTTTGCGTGGAAGGCTGCCAATTGTGGCAGGTGACGGTGACGGACGTCGGGAACCGGTGCCCGTCACCGTCGGGTCCGGTGTCAGGCCCGGCGTCAGGCCCGGTGCCAGGCCCGGTGCCAGGCCCGGTGTCAGGCCTTGCCGAAGAGGTCGCGGGGGAAGGCCCCGGCGCCTATGGCCTTCTTGACGAAGGCGCCGCCCAGTTCGCCGAGCCGGGCCAGGCCCGCCGCACCGAGGTGTTCGTACGGGGCCGCGTCGAGGCGGTCGGTCTCGGCCTCCAGGTGCTCGCGTACGGCCCTGCCCTCATCGGTGAGCTCGCCGGCCGCGTCCAGGACGCCGCGGGCGCGGAGCCGGTCGGCGGCGGCGTCGAGGTCGCCCTGGTCCCAGCCGCGGATGGCCTTGACCCACTTCGGGGCCATGCCGCGGCCGGTGGCGGTGTGGCTGACCAGGGCTTCGAGCGGGTCGATGCCGGTGAGCAGCAGGGCGGCGAGGTGGCCGTCGCCACGGTGCTCGCGCAGCAGGGTGGCGGCGTGCCACAGCCGCAGGTGCGGCTCCTCGGGGACGGGGAGGTCGGCGTGGGCGGCGTAGAGGGGCCGGGCGTGCCGGGTGCAGCCCTCGGCCGCGCGGAGGGCCAGGTCGGCGGCTTCGGCCAGCTCCGGGGAGGCGATGGTCTCGGCCCCGAGCAGGCGGCGCAGGGTGGTGTCGACGGCGCGCAGCCGGGCGGCGAGGACCTGCTCGGGCGAGGCGGTGTCCCAGACGGCGGGGAGGTGCGCGGCGACCAGGTCGTGGCGGTAGTTGTAGAAGGTGGCGGTCACCGTGCCGGGGCCCACGGCGCCCATGGCGGCGGAGCGGGCGGCGAGGTTGACGGCGACGGGGTGCGTGATGCCGAGGCCGGCGAACTCCTTGGCGGTGTCCCGCGAGAAGTAGGCGGTCGAGTGCAGCGGGTTGATCGCGGCGTGCCAGCACTGCCGTGCGGCGAGCGGGGGAAGCGTCATGCGGGCCAGGTTACCGACTGCTCAGTATGTCGTGAAGGCGCGGCGGCCCGTGGGCGCGAGCGCCGCGTGCGGCACGGTCGTTCTCACGGGCGTTTTTCGGACGCGTGGCGATCATGTGTCGGCAGCGGCCATGGACATGACGTGGGGCGCCGCGCGTGAATACGGTCGACCGACGAGACCTTGAACCGACGTGTCTCCCCTATCACTTGGAGCCTTCGTGCACCGCAAAGTCATCGCCCCGAGCGTGCTCGCCGCTTCCCTGCTGCTGGTGATCCCGGCGTCGGCGGCGAGTTCCGGTCCGGGTGCCCCGGGTATCGGCGACCCCTATTACCCGGCCAGCGGCAATGGCGGATATGACGTGTCACATTACGATTTGCGCCTGAAGTACCAGCCCACCACCGACCTCCTCGAAGGCACCGCCACCCTCCTGGCCACCGCCCAGCAGGACCTGTCCCGCTTCAACCTCGACTTCGGGCTCAAGGTCAGCGAGATCCGGGTCAACGGGGCCACGGCGAAGTTCGCCACCTCCGGCACTCAGGAGCTGGAAGTGACCCCGGCCAAGCCGGTGGCACGCAACACGCCACTGACCGTGGTCGTCAAGTACGCGGGCAAGCCCTCGGAGTTGAAGGTGGACGGCTGGACGGCCTGGCACCGTACGCCCGACGGCGGCGTCGCCGCGCAGGAGCCGGATTCGGCCATCTGGTGGTTCCCGAGCAACGACCACCCGCTGGACAAGGCCACCTTCGACGTCTCCGTCAACGTGCCGGACGGCACCCAGGCGATCAGCAACGGCGTGCTCCAGTCGCAGACATCGCGCCTGGGCTGGACCCGGTACAACTGGCGGTCCAACAAGCCGCAGGCCACGTATCTCGCCACTCTGGCCGTCGGCAAGTTCGACATCACCACCGACAGGACGGCGAGCGGGCTGCCGGTCCTCAACGCGTACAGCAAGGACCTCGGCGACAACGCGGGCGCGGCGCGCGCCAGCGTCGAGCGGACGGCCGAGGTCGCCGAGTGGCTGGAGGGCCTCTACGGGCCGTACCCCTTCAACGCGCTGGGCGGCTACGTGCCGAACGTGAGCGCCGGCTTCGCGCTGGAGACGCAGACGCGGCCGTTCTACGGTCCGCGCCAGTTCCAGAACGGCGCCAACGTCTCCGTGGTCGTGCATGAGCTGGCCCACCAGTGGTACGGCGACAGCGTGTCCGTCGAGGGCTGGAAGGACATCTGGATCAATGAGGGCTTCGCCCGCTACAGCCAGTGGCTGTGGTCGGAGAAGGAGGGCGAGGGCACGGCGCGGGAACTGGCCGACTGGGCCTACTCCGTACGCCCGGCCGAGGACGCGTTCTGGCAGGTGAAGCCGGGTGACCCGGGCCCGGACAACCAGTTCCACCTGGCCGTCTACGACCGCGGCGCGCTCGCCGTGCAGGCGCTGCGCAACGAGATCGGCGACGAGAAGTTCTTCCGGATCCTGAAGGGCTGGCCGACCGAGCGGGCCTACGGCAACGCCGGGGTCGGGGACTTCGTCCGGTACGCGGAGAAGATCTCCGGCAAGCCGCTGGCCCAGCTGTTCGAGACCTGGCTCTACACCTCGGGCAAGCCGGAGGCTTCCGCGCTGAAGGGCGCGGCTGCGGATCCGACGGCCCGCTCGCTCCAGACGGCCCCGGCCCGGCCCGTCGAGCCGAAGTCCTGGAAGAAGATCGCCGAGACGAACACGGTCCACGACCACGGCCACGACGACGGCCACTGAGGTCTGAGGCCCGTCAGCGGGCGGCGGCGCGCCATCGGGCCCGCGCCGCCCGCGCGATCGGCAGGTACCGCAGCCGCTCCGGCAACAGCGGTACGAGGAGCCGTACGACCGTACTGAACCGCCGGAGCCTGCGCTCCTGGGCGGGGCTCCACTCCAGCCCGATCGCGGCGCGCGCCTCGGGCGGCATGTACCCGACGGTGACGAAGGCACGCAGGCGCAGGAACGCCGAGCGCAGTACCGGCCAGGTGAGCCGCAGCAGCAGCCGCACGGCCGGGGATCCGGCGTCGGGCCGGGGCAGGTCCACGTCGGTGGCGACGAGTTCACGGGCGACCTCGGTCGGCTCGATCTCCTCGGCCAGCATCCGGCGGTAGTACTCCCAGTACTCCTCGATGCTCCGCGGCATGTCCCGGTCGCGCAGCCCGAGGATCCGGCCGACCTGGAGCCACTCCTGGTAGAGCTGCCGTTCCTGGGCGGGGGTGAAGGGGCGCAGCAGGTAGCGCCCGGCGTAGAGGTAGACGGGGAAGCCGGTGGCGTGCACCCAGGCGTAGCAGGCGGGGTCGAGCGCGTGGTAGGGCCGTCCGCGGGTGTCGGTGCCCTGGATCCGCTGGTGGAGGCGGCGCACCCGGCGGCCCTCCTCGACGGCCTCGGTCCCGCCGTACACCCACAGCTGGACGGAGCGCAGTGAGCGTTCGCCGCGCCCCCAGGGGTCGGTGCGGAAGACCGAGTACTGGTCGACGCCGGCTCCGATGGCGGGGTGCGCGACCTGCATGGTGAAGGCGGCGGGCAGCATCAGCAGGGCGCGGACGTCTCCGGCGATCGTCCACAGCACGCCGCCGGGCGGCGGCGGCTCGGGATCGGTCCGCGGCTGCGCCTGCGCCTGCCCGCCGGGGCCGGCCCGCGTCGTCTTCTTCATGTCTCAAGTATGCGAGCGCGAGAAGTCCTCGGTCCCGACAGAAAGTCTTGTCCTGGGTGTTACCCGAAGGTAACCGCGGCTGCTTGGATGACGGAGCCGATCTTCCCCCCGCAGGAATGATGGAGACTCCATGCCGTACACCGAGTACCGCCGCCACCGTGCCGCCGCCGCGGCCGTCGCCGCGATCGCCGCCGGCGCCCTGGCGCTCACCACCGCGCCCGCCGCCACGGCCGCGGCCGGCGCAGCCACGGACAGTGCCGCCGCCCCGCGGCTCAGCGTCCTGTCGTACAACGTGTTCCTCATGAGCAAGAACCTCTACCCCAACTGGGGCCAGGACCACCGGGCGGCGCAGATCCCGCGGACCTCCTTCTACCAGGGCCACGACGTCGTCGTGATCCAGGAGGCCTTCGACAACGCCGCCTCGGACGCGCTGAAGGCCAACTCGGCCTCGCAGTACCCGCACCAGACCCCGGTCGTGGGCCGGAGCACGACGGGTTGGGACGCCACGGGCGGCGCGTACTCCTCCACCACCCCGGAGGACGGCGGCGTCACGATCCTGAGCAAGTGGCCGATCGTGCGCAAGGAGCAGGTCGTCTACAAGGACGCCTGTGGCGCCGACTGGTGGTCCAACAAGGGCTTCGCCTATGCCGTGCTGGACGTGAACGGCGCCAAGGTGCACGTCGTCGGCACGCACGCCCAGTCCACCGACCCGGGCTGCGGCGCGGGCGAGGCGGCCGAGATGCGCGCCCGCCAGTTCCGCTCCATCGACGCGTTCCTGGATGGGAAGAACATCCCGGCGGGCGAACAGGTCATCGTGGCGGGCGACATGAACGTCGACTCCCGCACCCCCGAGTACGCCTCCATGCTCGCGAACGCCGACCTGGCCGGCTCCGACACGCGCACGGGCCACCCGTACTCCTTCGACACGGCGATGAACTCGATAGCGTCCTACCGCTACCCGAGCGACCCGCGCGAGGACCTGGACTACGTCCTCTACCGCAAGGGCAACGCCCGCCCGGCGGGCTGGGAGAACAACGTGGTCAAGGAGCAGTCGGCCCCCTGGACGGTCTCCAGCTGG
This sequence comes from Streptomyces sp. NPDC003042, assembly GCF_053591315.1. NCBI lineage: Bacteria > Bacillati > Actinomycetota > Actinomycetes > Kitasatosporales > Streptomycetaceae > Streptomyces > Streptomyces sp. NPDC003042. The sequence continues at coordinate 46,594 of NZ_JBSFTP010000028.1, read as the reverse complement.
GGCACGTCCTACACCTACACGAACCTTTCGGACCACTACCCCGTCATCGGACGCTGACCTCGGGGCCAACTCGTCGCGACGGAGGTCAGCAGCACACCGCCCCCTTCCGCCTACGGGCGGGAGGGGGCCCTTTCGAGCGTCCGGGCCCGTGACTAGGCTGCATGCATGACGATTCGCGCTGTGGTTTTCGACGTCGGCGAGTGCCTCGTAGACGAGACACGGGAGTACGGCACGTGGGCCGACTGGCTCGGCGTCCCGCGTCACACCTTCGCCGCGATGTTCGGCGCGGTCGTAGCGCAGGGCCGCGACTACCGCGAGGTCTTCCAGGAGTTCCGGCCCAGCTTCGATCTGACCGAGCAGCGGGAGACTCGCGCGGCCGCCGGCCAGCCGGAGCACTTCGATGAGTCCGACCTCTACCCGGACGTCCGACCCGCCCTTGCGCAGCTGCGCGCCGACGGGCTGTGGCTCGGCATTGCCGGGAACCAGACCGTGCGCGCGGGCGGAATCCTGCGATCCCTCTTCACCAGGGACGTCGACCTGATTGGCACCTCGGACGACTGGGGGGCCAGCAAGCCCGACCCGGAGTTCTTCGTCCGCGTGGCCAAGGTCGTCCCGTTCGCGCCGGACGAAATCCTCTACGTCGGTGACCGCATCGACAACGACCTCCGCCCGGGAGCCGCTGCGGGCATGCACACCGCGCTGATCCGTCGGGGACCATGGGCCACCATCCAGTGGAACACCGAGGAGGCCCGAACGCTGCCGACATTCCGCATCGACAGCCTCGCCGAGCTGCCGGGCCTGATCTCCGAGTTCAATTCGCGAGCGCGCTGACCACCGCTCCCCACCCGTACAGCCGGTCATCGAGATTGCGGACGCACTCCTGGTGCTGCCACGGCACGAGGGCGCGCCGCACCTCGCGGACCCGCTCCAGGCCCGTGGCGTACCAGTGCCGCTCCAGCATCTCGAGTGCCCGAAGCGCGTACCCGGCGGCGGCTTCCGGCTGCCCTGCGGCGGCCTCGACCGTGCCGAGGTCGCCGAGGATGACCGTGCGCTGCTTGTCCGCGTCGGCCGGGAGTTCCTCCAGCACGCCGAGCAGCGTCGCACGGGCCTGCGGCAGATGCCCGGCGGCCAACTGGGTGTTGCCCTTGAACGCGGCCAGACGGACAGGGCTGAACCAGTCCATCCACTCCGGGTTCTGGTGCTCGCCGCCGGCCGCGAGAACGTCCTCTCCGTGCGTGATGAGGTTGAGCGCGGTGCGGGTGCTGCCGCACCGGGTCTCGCACTCGGCCTCGACCGCGTCCAGCCACGCCAGGAACTCGGGGCTCGCCGGGCCTCGCCGGGCGTACGTCCGGGCCGCGACCATCCGCTCAGCGGCGGCCTCACGCTGGCCAGCCCATCCGGGGATGAAGGCCATGTGCGCCAGGACGGCGGAACCGAGCAGCGCGTCGTCTGCCTCACCCGCGGCCTGGAGCGCCCGGACCCACGTGTCGCCCGCGCGGGACGGCTCGCGCAGGTCGAAGAATTCCACCCGCCCAGCCAGAAGCCACGACTCGGCGAGGGCGGCCGCGAGCATCTGTCGGGTCCGCCCGGCGGTGGCCGCCAACAGCTGCTCGCCCAGCGCCGCGTGTGCGCCGACTGCCGGGTGGAGTGTTGCCGGGGCGACAGTCCAGTACAGGCGCCGGTGTGCGCGGGTGACCGCAAGATAGTCGTCGGCCGCGCTGGCCGGCTGGGGCGCGTTCGAGGTCCGTACCGGACCGCGGTTGGCCGGGGCGAGGGAGCTGGCAGCGGTCCTGTGTTCGTGCTCACCGCCAGCCGCTGCTTCAAAGCCGAGCTGCTCGAGCGGCTGGCCGAGCAGGTCCGTGAGCGCGCGACGTACGTCCGGGTACGGAAGTGGCGGTGACGCTGATTCCCACCGGCCAACCTGCCGTCGGCCGACGACGATTCCACGGGCGCTCAGCGCGTCGATGAGATCCTGCTGCGAGCGGTAGCCAGCTGCGAGACGCGCGGCCCGCAGTTTCGGGTTGCCGGTCGGTCGCGGCATTCCAACCTCCTCATATCGGTGGGTAGATGTCCACTGTGACAGGAAGTCGCCTCGGCTGGGACTGTTCACCAAGACGGGCGCAAAGAAGTCCCATTCTGCGCCAGAGAAGTCTTGTCAGAAGTCCTCGCTTTGCGACTTCTTCGGGTACATGGTGTCCCTCACCACCCGCTAACGAAGGTCGGGAGTGACCCGTGACCAGCCGCATCGTGCACAGCTGCGCGCGCAACGTGCTCAGCATCGACACCCCGGACAGTGTCCGTTGGGGCGTCCTCACCGTGGGCGAGCCGAGTGCCGAGCTCCTCGACCGCGCGCTGGTCGGCTGGGAGCACTTCACCGGCGCCGACAGGAAGCCGTCCGATGGCTGAGGGGTACGCGTACGTACCCCACCGCCTGCTCCACAAGCGCGTCCGCGATATCGCGTCCGGCGCCGAGGGCGAGCTGATGGCCGTCGTCAACGAGAACGTCTCCGACAACGGCATCGAGCGCTGGATGGAACTGGCCTACATCCGCATCCCGTCCGGACGTGAGATCACGACCGTCGTTGACAACATCGAGCCGACGTGACCGAGCGACTCCGACAGCTTCTGTACGTCGTGATCCTGCTCGGCATCCTCGCCGTCATCGTCGTCGGCACTCGCTGAACCGCGCCTTCCTGCACACAACCAAGGGAGAAGCATGTCCAGTCCCAGTCCTCACCCCGTTCCCCCGCCGTGCAGCACCCGGCCCGGCAACCCGGTCCCTCCGTCCGCTCGCGGCCTCCTGTCCGACGCCCAGTTCAACGATGTCCGCGCCACCGTCCTCGACAACAACCAGGGCATGGAACCCGATATGGCCAGCCGTCTCGTGGTCGAGGCCCTGAAGTTCGTGACCGCGGCCTCCGTGTTCCCGACAGTTCGGATCGCCCCGACCCGCGAGGTCGACGAGGGCTGGCACGCTCTGATCCTGCACACCCATCTGTACGCGTCGCTGTGCAGCCGCCTTGGCCGCACCGTGCACCACTACCCGGAGCGACCCGACCAGTCCCGCCACGACCCGGACGTCCTGACCCGCACGGTCGCCCTGATCGAGCAGGCCGGGTACACCCCCGACGCCGAGCTGTGGACGGGCCCGGAGAAGGCACTCGTCACCGTGGCGGCGAACTGCTCGCACACCCCCGTCCCGGGCGGCTGCGGCCCGATCAACCCCGGGAACTGCGCAACGCACGGCGGCGGAGGCAAATAGGCTCACCGCACCCAACGAGAGGCGAGGACATGGACGGCAGCGAGGCCTGGCAGGTACACACCGCCATGAGGCAGTACGGAATCCCGGGGTTGGTAGCGCCTGAGACTCCGCAGAACCCGGAAGGCAGCTGGCGCGTGTACGACGTGGACGACCCTGATACCCGCCAGGACATCACCGCCTACGTCCTCGCCGAGGTCGCAACGGCGCGCGGGAGGCAGCCCGAGCGGGGCTTCGTCATCGCCCGCTGACACCGAGACCACCCCGGCCGGCCCCTTCCGGCCGGGGCTACTCCCTGACTGGTGCCGCTGGTCGAGTCTCACTACGTCTGGCTTGACCAGGTTTTCCAGTGGTTTCTACCGGACCACTACCCCGTGATCGGGCGCTGACCTCCGGCCGGTGCGGGTGCCCGCGCGGCGGGCACCCGGGCGGTCACGGGGCTTCGTACAGCCCTTCGATCAGTGCGCCGTACTTCTCCCGGACCACCCGGCGGCGCAGTTTCAGCGAGGGGGTGAGCTCTCCCGACTCCGGTCCCCACTCCTCGGCGAGGAGCCGGTAGCGCTTGATCTGCTCGGTGCGGTTGAGCCGGGCGTTCGCGGCGTCCACCGCGCGGGCTATCTCCTCCACGACGGCCGGGTGCTCGGCGAGGGCCGCCGGCGACGCGGCCTCGATGCCCCGGGCCGCGGCCCAGGCCGGGGCCAGCTCGGCGTCCAGGACCAGCAGGGCGACCAGGTAGGAGCGGCCGTCACCGTGCACCAGCGCCTGGCCGATCAGCGGGTGCTCCTTGACGGTGTTCTCCACCAGGGCCGGGGAGACGTTCTTGCCCGTGGAGGTGATGATCAGCTCCTTCTTGCGGTCGGTCAGCCAGAGGAAGCCGTCCTCGTCGAGCCGGCCTATGTCCCCGGTGGGGAACCAGCCCTCGGCGTCGGCCGCGCTCTCGACCGACCCGTCGGGCAGCAGGTAGCCGTCGAAGACGGTCGCGCCCCGGGTGAGGATCTCCCCGTCCTCGGCGAGTTTCAGCTCCAGCCCCTCGAGCGGACGGCCGACCGAGCCCAGCCGAAAGCCGTCCGGGCTGTTGATGGTGCACACGCCGCCGGTCTCGGTCAGCCCCCAGGCGTCCATGATGGTGATGCCCCAGCCCGCCCAGAAGCGGACCACGTCGATCGGCATCGGGGCGGTGGCGCTGGCCGTCCAGACGAGCCGGTCCAGCCCCGCCAGGCGCAGCAGCGGATCCAGCACCCGCTCCTTCGCCTCTGCGTACGAGGCTTCGAGCGCCGCCGGTATCTCTTCGCCGCGCTCCCGGTGCCCGGCCCGGGCGCGGGCCAGGTCCCCCGCGGCGTCGATGGCGCGCTGCTGCTCCTCGGGGAGCTGCGCCAGGACGGCCCGTACGGAGGCGGCGAGCTTCTCCCAGACCCGGGGCACCCCGAAGAACTGCACCGGGTGCAGCTCGCGGACCGCGCCCGACACGGCGGCGGGGTCGGCGCAGAGCCGCACGTGCGCCGCGCGCAGCAGGGGCAGGTAGATGCCGAGGATCCGCTCGGCGATGTGCGCGAAGGGCAGGTAGCAGATGTGCTCGGCGTGCTCGGGGAGTTGGACGTGCCGGTCGAGGCGGACGGCCTGGAGCATGATGTTGCGGTGGCTCAGCCGGACGCCCTTGGGGTCGCCGGTGGTACCGGAGGTGTAGACGACGGTCAGCGGGTCCTCGGGACGGCCCTCCCGCCAGGCCTTCTCGAAGGCGTCGGCGCTGTGCAGCCGGGCGCCGCTCGCGTACAGGGAGCCGTAGCTGCGGTGGGGTCCGGCCTGGGCGGCCTCGGCGACGACGAGGCGCTCCAGGGGGGCGGTGTCGTCGGCCAGCAGCGGTTCCCAGCGGGCCAGTTCGCGGGCGCCCTCGACGACGGCGACGCGGGCCCGGCTGTGGCGGGCGATGTGGGCGATCTGCTCGGGCGCGGAGGTCCCGTAGACGGTGACGGGGACGGCGCCGAGGTGGATGAGGGCGAGGTCGCTGAGCCAGTGCTCGGGGCGGTTGCCCATCATCAGCAGGACGTGCTCGCCGCGCTCGACGCCGAGGGCGGCGTAGCCCGAGGCGAGGATGGAGACCTGGCGGCGGACCTCGGTCCAGCTGAGGGTCTTCCAGTCCGGTGCGCCGGGGCCCGAGCGCCACGAGAGGGCGGGGAGGTCTCCGTACTCGGCGGCGTTGCGGGCGAGCAGGGCGGGCAGGGTGAGCTCTTCGGGTTGTCCGGGCAGTCGCAGGTTCGTGGTCATGGGCAGCTCCTGGCCGTTTCACATCGTTGGTGCGACAGCAATACTGTTGAACCCAAGCTGTGGAGCAGAGAGCGAGGCGCAGACGATGGCCGACCAGGCAACCGAGCCGATGCTCACCGTGGACGAGCTGGCGTCCAAGGCCGGTGTCACCGTCCGCACCGTACGGTTCTACAGCACGCGGGGGCTTTTGCCCCCTCCCGTGATCGGACCCCGTCGGGTGGGGCACTACGGCCGGGAGCATCTGTCGCGTCTGGCTCTGATCGAGGAGTTGCAGTACCAGGGCATGACCCTGTCGGCGATCCAGCGGTACCTGGACGCGCTGCCCGACGATCTGAGTGCGCACGATCTGGCGATCCACCGGGCGCTGGTGGCGACGTGGGCGCCCGACGCGGCGCAGGAGGTCTCGCGGGAGGAACTGGAGAAGCGGGCGGGGCGGAGCCTGTCGGACGCCGACGTCGAGCGGCTGACGGCGATGAACGTACTGGCCGCCGCCGGGGACGGGTTCCGGGTGGACGTGGGGCTGCTGCGGCTCGGGGTCGCGCTGCTCGACGTGCCGATCGCGTACGAGACGATCCTGGCGGCCCGGCGGATGCTGCTGGAGCACGCGCGGACGGCGGCGCACCAGCTGACGGAGCTGTTCCGGGACGAGGTGTGGAGCCCGTTCACGCGGGGCGAGAGCGATCCGGAGCGGGTGGAGTCGATGAAGGCGCTCTCGGCGCACATGCAGCCGATGGTGGTGCAGGCCTTGGTGACGGCTTTTCAGCGGTCGCTGAAGGAGGAGCTGCGGGCGGCGTTCAGCTCGCAGGCCCGGTAGGTTCACGGGACATGGCAGTCATTCACCGCACCACGATGTCCCCCGGCAAGCTCGAACTCCTCGCCGACTGGATGCCCTCGCGGCCCTGGTACCGGGGCGGCGCGGCCGTCCCGCGGCTCGCCGGGGCCGGCGGCTTCCGGCTCGACGACCCGGAGGGCGAGGTGGGCATCGAGTTCATGGTGGTCACCGACACCTCCGGGGCCGCGCCGGTCACCTACCAGGTGCCGCTGACCTACCGCGGAGCGCCGCTGGAGGGCGCCGACGACGGCCTGATCGGCACGTCCGAGCACGGTGTGCTGGGGAAGCGCTGGATCTACGACGGCGCCCACGACCCGGTCCTGGTCGGCCAGTTGCTGGCGCTGCTGGCGGGCCGGGTGACGGCGCAGGACCAGAGCGCGAGCGACACCCCGGACCCGACGGTCGAGGTGCGCACCGAGGGGGCCGGCGTAGGGGAGAACCTGATCGGCCCCGGCGCCGTGACGGACACCGCCGACGCCACCGTCCTCACCGTGGGCCCGGCCGGGCTTGAACGGCCGGTGCTGGCCCTGACCGTGTCCCGGGTGCTGCGCGCCAAGCCCGCCCCCGCCGGGGACGGTGTCCGGGGGCGGATGCTGGCACGGTGGTCCGCCCCGGACGGCGCCGAGGGGCGTGGGGTGTTCGCGCTCCTGCGCGACGGCGACCGGTAGGCACGAGGCGCCCCGGGCCCGCTCACGGGCGGGCCCGGGGCGGCCGTGCTCAGTCCGTGTACGTCTCGCCCCGCTCGGCCTTCGCGACCAGAGACGCCGGCGGGGTGAAGCGCTCGCCGTACTGCGCGGCCAGCTCACGGGCGCGGGCGACGAAGCCCGGCAGGCCGCCCTCGTAGCCGTTGATGTACTGGATCACGCCCCCGGTCCAGGCCGGGAAGCCGATGCCCAGGATGGAGCCGATGTTGGCGTCGGCGATCGAGGTGAGCACACCCTCGTCGAGGCAGCGGACGGTGTCCAGCGCCTCGGCGAAGAGCATCCGCTCCTTCATGTCGATGAACGGGATCTCGTAGCCCGGCTTGGCGAAGTGCTCCCGCAGGCCCGGCCACAGGCCGGTGCGCTTGCCGGACTCGTCGTACGCGTAGAAGCCGCCGCCGCCGCTGCGCCCCGGGCGGCCGAACTCGTCGACCATCCGGTCGATGACGGTGTCGGCGGGGTGCTCGGCCCACGTCCGGCCCTCGGCCTCGAAGGCCTTGCGGGTCTCGTCGCGGATCTTGCGCGGCAGGGTGAGGGTGAGCTCGTCCATCAGGGAGAGCACCTTGGCCGGGTACCCGGCCTGCGCCGCGGCCTGCTCGATCGAGGCGGGCTCGATGCCCTCGCCGACCATCGCGACGCCCTCGTTGATGAACTGGCCGATGACCCGCGAGGTGAAGAAGCCGCGCGAGTCGTTGACCACGATCGGGGTCTTGTTGATCTGGCGGACCAGGTCGAAGGCGCGGGCAATGGCCTCGTCGCCGGTCTGCTCGCCCTTGATGATCTCCACCAGCGGCATCTTGTCGACGGGCGAGAAGAAGTGCAGGCCGATGAAGTCGGCGGGGCGCTTCACACCCTCCGCGAGCCCGGAGATGGGCAGGGTGGAGGTGTTGGAGCAGAGCAGCGCGTCGGGCGCGATGACGTCCTGGACCTCCTGGAACACCTTGTGCTTGAGGGAGGTGTCCTCGAAGACCGCCTCGATGACGGCGTCGCAGCCGGCCAGGTCGGCCGGGTCGGCGGTCGGGGTGATCCGGGCGAGCAGTTCGGCACGCTTGGCCTCGGTCGTGCGGCCGCGCGCGAGCGCCTTGTCGAGGAGCTTCTCGGAGTACGCCTTGCCCTTCGCGGCGGCTTCGGCGGTGACGTCCTTGAGGACCACCTCGATGCCCGCGCGGGCGCAGGAGTAGGCGATGCCCGCGCCCATCATGCCCGCGCCGAGGACGGCGACCTTGCGAACCGTGCGGGGCTCCACGCCCTGCGGGCGGCTGCGGCCGGCGTTGACGGCCTGGAGGTCGAAGAAGAACGCCTGGATCATGTTCTTGGCGGTCTGCCCGGTGACCAGCTCGGTGAAGTACCGGGCCTCGATGGTCAGGGCGGTCTCGAAGTCCACCTGGGACCCCTCGACGGCGCAAGCCAGGATGTTGCGCGGGGCCGGGTACGGGGCTCCGTTGAGCTGCTTCTTCAGGTTGGCCGGGAAGGCCGGGAGGTTGGCGGCGAAGCGCGGGCTGGACGGCGTACCGCCCGGGATCTTGTAGCCGGGGACGTCCCAGGGCTGCTTCGACTCGGGGTTCGCGTCGATGAAGGCGCGGGCCTTGGCCAGCATCTCCTCGGGCGTCGCGGCCAGTTCGTGGACGAGCCCGTTCTCCAGGGCCCGCTCGGGGCTGTACTGGGTGCCCTGGAGCAGCACCTTGAGCAGCGCGTCGGCGATGCCCATCAGCCGCACGGTACGGGTGACACCGCCGCCGGCCGGCAGCAGGCCGAGGGTGACCTCGGGCAGGCCGATCTTGGAGCCGGGCGTGTCGAGGGCGACGCGGTGGTGGGAGGCCAGGCAGATCTCGTAACCGCCGCCCAGCGCCGCGCCGTTGATCGCGGCCACCACCGGCTTGCCGAGGGTCTCGATGCGGCGCAGCGAGCGCTTGATGGCGGTGCCGGCGTCGAAGGCGAGCCGCGCGTCCTCGGGTCGCAGCCGGATCATGTCCTTGAGGTCGCCGCCCGCGAAGAAGGTCTTCTTGGCGGAGGTGTAGATGATGCCGCGGATGGAGTCCTTCTCGGCCTCGGCGCGATCGGCGATCGCGGCGATGGAGTCCTTGAAGGCCTGGTTCATCGTGTTGGCGGACTGGTCGGGGTCGTCCAGGACCAGGGTGACGACGCCGGTCTCGTCCTGTTCCCAGCGGATGGTGGTGGACTCGCTCATGTCACTGCTTTCGTGTCGGTCCGTGTGGAGGAGGGTCTGGGGACAGGACGGTTCAGAGTCGCTCGACGATCGTGGCGACGCCCATGCCGCCGCCGACGCAGAGGGTGACGAGCCCGTAGCGCTTGTCCTGGCGCTCCAGTTCGTCGACGACGGTGCCGAGGATCATCGCGCCGGTGGCGCCGAGCGGGTGGCCGAGCGCGATGGCGCCGCCGTTGACGTTGACCTTGTCGAGGGAGACGCCCATGTCCTTGACGAAGCGCAGGACGACGCCGGCGAAGGCCTCGTTGATCTCGATCAGGTCGATGTCGTCGATGGTCAGACCGGCCTTGGCGAGGGCCTTGCGGGTCGCGGGGGCGGGGCCGGTGAGCATGATGGTGGGCTCGGAGCCGGAGACGGCGGCCGAGACGATCCGGGCGCGGGGCGTGAGGCCGCCCCGCTCCCCCGCCTCGCGGGAGCCGATGGCGACGAGCGAGGCGCCGTCGACGATGCCGGAGGAGTTGCCCGCGTGGTGGACGTGGTCGATCTTCTCGACCCAGTGGTACTTCTGCAGCGCGACGGCGTCGAAGCCGCCGAGGTCGCCGATGTCCGCGAAGGACGGCTTGAGCTTGGCCAGCGTGTCGGCCGTCGTCCCCGGGCGGATGAACTCGTCGTGGTCCAGGACGACCAGGCCGTTGCGGTCGGTGACGGGGACGACGGACTTGGCGAAGCGGCCCTCCTTCACGGCCGCTGCGGCGCGCTCCTGGGAGAGGGCGGCGTACTCGTCGACGTCGCGCCGGGAGAACCCCTCGATGGTCGCGATCAGGTCGGCGCCGATGCCCTGCGGGACGAAGCCGGTGTCCCAGTTGGTCATGGGGTCGGCGAACCAGGCGCCGCCGTCGGATGCCATCGGGACGCGGGACATCGATTCCACACCGCCCGCGAGGACGAGGTCCTCCCAGCCGGAGCGGACCTTGGCGGCGGCCATGTTGACGGCTTCCAGGCCCGACGCGCAGAAGCGGTTCTCCTGGACGCCCGCCACGGTGTCCGGGAGTCCGGCGGCGATGGCGGCGATCCGGGCGATGTCGGAGCCCTGGTCGCCGACCGGGCCGACGACGCCGAGCACGATGTCGTCGATGGTGGCGGGGTCCAGGCCGGGGTTGCGCTCGCGCAGGGCGTGGATGAGTCCGACGACGAGGTCGATCGGCTTGGTGCCGTGCAGGGCGCCGTTGGCCTTGCCTCGGCCGCGCGGCGTGCGGATCGCGTCGTACACGTAAGCTTCGGTGCTCACTGGTCAAGCCTTTCGCAGGTTCGGGTCGGAGGGGGAGCAGGAGAGGGAGGGGTTCAGCCGAGCAGGGAACGGCCGATGATCTCTTTCATGATTTCGGTCGTGCCGCCGTAGATGGTCTGGATGCGGCCGTCGGTGAAGGCCCGCGCGACCCGGTATTCGGTCATGTAGCCGTAGCCGCCGTGCAGTTGCAGGCATCGGTCGGCAACCCGCTTCTGGAGCTCGGTGGCCCACCACTTGGCCATCGAGGCGTGTACGTGGTCCAGCTCGCCGTTCGCGTGGTCGGTGATGCAGCGGTCGACGAAGGTGCGGGTGACGGCGCACTCGGTGGCCATCTCCGCCATCTCGAACCGGATGTGCTGGAGCTTGGAGAGCGGCCGGCCGAAGGCCTCGCGCTCCTTCACGTACTGCGTGGTGATCTCCACCAGGTGCTCGGCGGCGGCGATCCCGGCCATCGCGATGCCCATCCGTTCCTGCGCGAGATTGGTCATCAGGTGCACGAAGGCGCCGTTCGGCTCGCCGAGCAGGTTCTCCTTGGGGACGCGCACGTCGTGGAAGAAGAGTTCGGCGGTGTCCTGGGCCTTCTGGCCGATCTTGTCGAGGTTGCGGCCGCGCTCGAAGCCTTCGGTCCCGCGCTCGACGACCAGCAGGGACAGCCCGTGCGCCCCGCCCTCGGGGGTGGTCTTCGCGACGACGATCACCAGGTCGGCGAGGATGCCGTTGGAGATGAAGGTCTTGGAGCCGTTGAGCAGCCAGTGGTCGCCGCGGTCCTCGGCGCTGGTGCGGATCCCCTGGAGGTCGGAGCCCGCGCCCGGCTCGGTCATCGCGATGGCGGTGATCGTCTCGCCGGAGCAGAAGCCGGGCAGCCAGCGGCGTTTCTGTTCCTCGGTGGCCAGCGAGGTCAGGTAGGGGCCGATGATGTCGTTGTGCAGGCCGATGGCGAGGCCGGGGGCCCCGGCCCGGGTGAACTCCTCGGCGATCACGGCGGCGTAGCGGAAGTCTGGGTTCCCGCCGCCCCCCTGCTCCTCCGGCACCGCGAGGCCGAGCAGTCCCTGCCGGCCGGCGGCCCGCCATGCCTCGCGGCTGACGATGCCGTCCTTCTCCCACTGCTCGTAGTGCGGCAGCACCTCCTTGTTCAGGAAGGTGCGGACGGTCTCGCGGAACGCCTCGTGGTCGGCGTCGAAGATCTGGCGCTTCATCAGTGGGCTCCTGGGGCCGGTTCTTGACGGTTCCGGCCGGCCGGGTCGGCCGGGTCGGCCGGGTCGGCGTCGCCGGGCCGTGCGAGCAGGGCCGGCACGTCCCAGTCGGCGGCCACCGACTCGGTGTGGGCGCCCGGCTGCGCGGGGCCGCTGGTGACGGTGGCCGGGGTCGCGGAGAACCGGGGCGCGGGGGCGGGCTGGGTGATCCCGCCGAAGTCGGTGAAGGTGGCGCGGGCGGCGAGGTGCGGGTGGTGCGGCGCCTCGCGCAGGGACAGAACCGGTGCGACGCAGGCGTCGGTGCCCTCGAAGTGCGCCGTCCACTCCTCGCGCGTACGGGACTTGAAGCGGGCGGCGACGGCCTCGCGCAGTTCGCCCCAGCGGGCCAGGTCCTTGCGGGCGGGTGCCTGGTCGCTGATGCCGAGCAGGTCCACGAAGGTGTCGTAGAACTGCTGCTCCAGCGCGCCGACCGCCATGTACTGGCCGTCCGAGGTCTCGTAGGTGCCGTAGAAGGGGCAGCCGCCGTCGAGGAGGTTGGCTCCGCGCCGGTCCTGCCAGCCGCCGGCCGCGACCATGCCGTGGATCATGGCGGTGAGGTGGGCGGTGCCGTCGACGATCGCGGCGTCCACGACCTGTCCGGAGCCGCCGGGCGTGCGGGCGTGCTGGAGCGCGGCGAGGACGCCGATGACGAGGTAGAGCGAGCCGCCCGCGTAGTCGCCGACGAGGTTGGCCGGGACGGCCGGGGGCTCGCCCGGACTGCCGATCATGCCCAGCGCCCCGGTGACGGCGATGTACGCGATGTCGTGCCCGGCGGTGTGGGCGAGCGGTCCCTCCTGGCCCCAGCCCGTCATCCGGCCGTAGACCAGCTTCGGGTTGCGGGCGTGGCAGTCGGCCGGGCCGACGCCGAGCCGCTCGGCGACCCCGGGGCGGAACCCCTCGATGAGGACGTCGGCGCGTTCCACCAGGTCCAGCACCCGGGCGGGGCCCTCGGCGGACTTGAGGTCGAGCAGCACGGACCGCTTGTTGCGGTTGGTGACGTCATAGGCCGGGTCGACGGCGAGAGCGCCGCCGCCGGGCCGGTCCACGCGGACGACGTCCGCGCCGAGGTCGGCGAGGAGCATGGCGGCGAACGGGCCGGGGCCGATGCCCGCCAGTTCGACGACGCGCACTCCCGCGAGGGGGCCGCTCCGTGTCGCTGCCCCTGCCGTCGGCCCCGCCCCCGCCCCTGCCCCTGCCCCTGTCACTGCCATCGAGCCCCCAGCGTCCTGGTGCGAGTGTGTGACACAACTGATGTCACACCGGTGATGCTAGGAACGTGTTCCACTCAGCACAAGAGCAAGCGCTTAGCCGGTTTCCCCTTCGGCTCGTTCCGGGATGCGCTCGTCGAGTTCTCTGATGTGCCGCTTGAGCGCCACCGTCCGGTAGCTCTCCTCGACCCATTCGCACAGCACCTCGGCCGACGGCGCCCCCTTCTCCCCCAGCGGCACGGAGACCCAGCCCGCCTTGCCCAGGCCGTACCCGGTGGGCTCCGCCCCGGGGGCGGTCATGGCGTGGCCGTGCAGCGCCTCGTCCTTGAGCTTCACGGAGAGGCCCGGCGGCTCGGGACCGTCGGCGTTCCCCAGGAAGACGAAGATCTTCTTGTTGACCTTCACCACACCGTCCTCGGGCCCCCACGGATGCTCTTCCACCGCCTCCGGCAGGCTCAGCGCGAACTCCCGCACCTTCTCCCACTTGCGCACAGCAGCCTTCATCGACGCCTCCCAGTCACCGCAGGTCACACCTGCTCGCACGGACAGCCGTCTCCCACGCTAGCCTCAGCCACCGACATCAGCAGGGAGGAGCGGTTCATGAGCGAGCACGTCCGCCACGGCGGCCCGCAACGGGCTTACGACGTCGTACTCTTCGGCGCGACCGGGTTCGTCGGGGCGCTGACCGCTGAGTACCTCGCCACGCACGCTCCGGCCGGTTGCCGCTGGGCACTCGCCGGGCGCGATCCCGGCAAGCTGGAACGGCTGCGCGAACGGCTGGCCGCCATCGACCCGGCCTGCGCCGACCTGCCGCTGCTGCGGGCCGACGCCGGGGACCCGCGGGCGCTGCGCGAACTGGCCGCCGCGACACGGGTGCTGGCCACGACCGTCGGGCCGTACGTCTGGCACGGCGCGGAACTGGTCGCGGCCTGCGCCGAGGAGGGCACCGACTACGTGGACCTCACCGGCGAGCCCGAGTTCGTCGACCGGATGTACGTCGAGCACGACGCCCGCGCCCGGGAGACGGGCGCACGGCTGGTGCACGCGTGCGGCTTCGACTCGATCCCGGCCGACCTCGGCACGTACTTCACGGTGCACCGGCTACCCGCCGGGGTGCCCCTGCGCGTGGACGGCTTCATGCGGTCCAACGCCCTCGCCTCCGGCGGCACCGTCGCCTCCGCCCTCACCGCCCTGGGCCGGGGACCCCAGACCCTGGCCGCCGCGCACGCCCGCCGACTGCACGAGCCCCGCCTGCTGGGACGCCGCGTACGAAGCCCCCTGGGCGCCCCGCGCTACAGCCGCGAGACCGGGACCTGGGCCCTGCCGCTGCCCTCCCTGGACCCGCGGATCGTGACCCGGTCGGCGGCCGCGCTGGAGCGGTACGGGCCGGACTTCCGCTACCGGCACTACGCCTCGGTGCGGCACCTGCCGGTCGCGGTCGGCGGCACGGCCGCCCTGGGGGCGACGGTCGCGCTGGCGCAGGTCCCGGCGGCCCGGCGGTGGCTGATGAGCCGCTGGGAGCCGGGCCGGGGCCCGGACGCGGAGCGGCGGGCGCGCAGCTGGTTCACCGTCCGGTTCGTCGGCGAGGGCGGCGGCCGACGGGTGTTCACCGAGGTGTCGGGCGGCGACCCGGGGTACGGGGAGACGGCGAAGATGCTGGCCCAGTCCGCGCTGTGCCTGGCCTACGACGCCCTCCCGGAGGCCGCCGGCCAGCTCACCACGGCGGTGGCGATGGGCGACGCCCTGCTGGACCGGCTCCAGAAGGCGGGCATCCGCTTCCGGGTGGCGGCGGCCGACTGAAACCCCGCCGCCACCTACTGCGCCTCAGCCGGCCGCCTCGCGCAGGGCGCGCCGGCACAGCGAGTCGGCGTGCCGGGTGGTCTCGGGGATCCGGAAGCGGGGGCTCAGCGCGAGGGCGTGGGCGCAGGCGTTGTCCAGCGAGACGCGGTGGCCCACGGAGACGTACACGGGTTTGACGCCGTCCTGCGTACGCAGCGCCCGGCCGACGACGGCTCCGTCGGCCGCGAGCAGCGGGGCCGCGTCCCCGCGCCGGGTGCCCGGTTCCTCGTACGAGAAGGTGAACGGGTTCTTCGCGACGCCCATGCTCGGCAGGCCGGTGACCACCCCGAGGTGGCAGGCGAGGCCGAAGCCCCGGGGGTGGGCGAGACCGTAGCCGTCACAGACGACGAGGCCGGGGGTGACCGGGAGAGCGTCGAGGGCGGCGAGCACGGTCGGCAGCTCACGGAAGGCGAGCAGGCCCGGGACGTACGGGAAGCTGACACGGCCGACGGCGGTGGCCCGCGCCACCACGTCGAGGGTCGCCGCGTCGAGCACGACGGCGGCGGCCGCGACGAGGTCGCGCGCGTCGTCGTAGGCCACGTCCACTCCGGCGACGAGGCCGGCGCCGGGCGGGGGGCCGGTCTCGGTGAGCACGACCTGGTGGCGCAGTTCGTCCTGTATCGCGCGGGCTTCGGCCTCGTCTGCGGGGGTCTTCACACTCGTCATGAGGTGCGAGGGTAGCCTGGCGATCATGTTCGTCATGGAGCTCACCTACACCGCGCCCGTCGAAGCCGTCGAGGAAGAGATGGACGCGCACATCGCCTGGCTGGACGGCTACTACGCCTCCGGCGTGTTCCTCGCCTCCGGCCGCAAGGTCCCGCGCGACGGCGGCGTCATCCTGGCCGGCGGGGTCTCCCGCGCGGAGATCGAGAAGATCGCGGCCGAGGACCCCTTCACGGTGGCGGGCGTCTGCGCCTACCGCATCACCGAGTTCATCGCCACGAAGACCTCGGCGGACCTCGCGACGGTCCGCGAATCCCCGACCGTCTGACCCTGCCCGGGGGCTGGGCGCGGCGCCGCTTCAGCCCGGCCGCTGCTTGAGCCCCGGGGCCGTTTCCCGTGCCGCTTCAGCCCACCGGCGCTTGAGGCGCGAGTCCCGGGGCCGTCCGCCGCGCCACTTCAGCCTCACCGGCGCTTGAGGCGCGGGTCCGGGGCGCAGCCCCAAGGCCGCCTCCCGCGACCCTCCAGCCCCACCAGCGCTTGAGGCGCTGGTCCGGGGCGCAGCCCAGCCCCGAGGCCGTTCCCCGTACCCCTCCAGCCCCGCCGGCGCTTGAGGCGCTGGTCCGGGGCGCAGCCCCGAGGCCGTCTCCCGCGACCCTCCAGCCCCACCGGCGCTTGAGGCGCGGGGTCCGGGGCGGAGCCCCGGTTTCGGGAAGGGGCGGGGCGGGGGGAGGGCCCCGCGCAGCGGCCCACCCCCGGCCCGGACCCGGCGGCCACCGCCGCCCAGGCGGCCGACCCCGACAGACCGACCCGCATACCGGACCCCTTGGAGCACGCATGCACCGGCAGCCGCGCCCCGCAACCCCGGCCGACATCCCCGAACTGATACGCCTGCGCGCCGTCGCCCTCGCCTCCCTCGGCGTAGACCCCGGTCCCACGGACGCCCCCTGGCGGAACGTCGCCGCCGACTGGTTCCGCGAACGCCTCACCGAACGGCCCGACGTACATTGCCTGGTCGCCGGCGGCGAGCCCGGCGAGCCCCTGCTGGCCACCGGCATGGCCTGGGTGACGTACCACCTGCCCAGCCCCCGCTGGACCGACGGCCGGCGCGGCTACCTCGACGGCATCGTCACCGACGAGGCCGCGCGCGGCCGGGGCCACGGCCGCCGCATCGTCGACGGGCTCGTCGCCTGGCTGAACGGCACCGGCATCCACTACATCCAGCTGCACGCCAGCGCCGACGGTGAACCCGTCTACAAGGCCGCGGGGTTCGAGACGGGCGCCTACCCGGGCATGGACCTCTTCACCGAACCCGAGCCCGAACCCGCACCTGCGCCCCCGTCCCCGTCCCCCTCCGCGTCCTGATCAGCGCCGCTCCAGCCGGGCCACCCGCCCCTTCTCCCCCGCCGCCCAGCAGCCCCCGTCGGGCACGCAGTCGACGGTGTCGAAGGAGCCGGTCTCCAGGGTCCGCCAGGTACGCCCCGCGTCCGTGGTGACGTCCGTACCGGTCGGGCCCACCGCGAGGGCCGTCGAGCGGCCGTACGGGTACCAGGCCGCGCCCGAGCGGTAGGCGGGCGGCGGCGTCGCCGCCTGGCTCCAGCTGTGGCCGGCGTCCACCGAGCGGGCCGCCGCCTGCGGTGAGGCCTGGCCGGTGCGGTAGTCGCCGCCGACCGCGAGGCCCGTCGTACGGTCGCGGAAGGCCAGGGCGAACACCCCGCGCGCCGGGTCGCCGGCGGGGACGGTGGATTCGGCGACCCGCCAGGTCAGGCCCCGGTCGGCGGAGTGCAGCACCCGCGCGACCGGACCCCCGCCGGTGGCCAGCCAGACGTCGCGCGGGCCGGCGCCGACCAGGCACTGCCCGCTCGCGGCGAAGCCCGCCTCGCCCGGCAGCGCCTGCGGCATGCCCTCGCTCGGGAGCACCCGCCAGTTGCGTCCGCCGTCGTCCGTGGCGAGGATGCGGAACTTCCCGTCCACCGGGTCGCTCATGGCCACCCCGTGGCGGGAGTCGAAGAAGGTCAGGCAGTCGTAGAAGGCGCGCGGGTCGGGGTTGCGGAAGGTCTCGGTCCAGGTGGCGCCGCCGTCCTCGGTCCGCAGCACCCGGGATGCCTCGCCCTCGCCGATGGACAGGGCCACCGCCCGCCGCGCGTCGAAGGCCTCGATGTCGCGCAGCTCCAACTGCTCGGCGACCGCCCCCGGCGGGGAGACGTCCCGCCAGGTCCTGCCGCCGTCGGCCGTGCGCAGCACCGTTCCCTTGGAGCCGGCCACCCAGGCCGTGGTGCGGCTGACCGCCGCGAGCCCCCGGAAGCGGGAGTCCTTGCCGCTTTCCTTCAGGGCCCAGCCGATGTCCCGCAGGCCGCTCCCCGAACCGGCGCGGGCGGGGTCGGCGGCCTCGCCGGTCTCCGCCCGCACCGGCGCGGCCAGTACCCCCACCAGCAGGGCTGCCGCGCACATGCCAACTCCCAGAAGTCTCATGGCGCCGGAAGCTAACGCACCCCGCATGTCCCGTCCAGGGTGCGTCCCGGCCGCGGGTTCCTGTGCGGCGAACTGAGCGTGACGACCCCGGACGGCCGCGCGCCCGGCGCGATCCGCGCGGTGCTTCGCGCTGGTGGAGTAGCGGTAACCAGCCTTCTTGGGACCACTTCCGGGTCTGCGGCGGCGGCTGTGTCACCTGAGGCCGCACCATTTCACCGGTCACACTGTGCGATCACACAGCAAAGAACAAGCCAACCGGTGACACAGCTCACGTCACTTCGCATGCACTGATGTGCCGATTCCGGCGTCTATCCGGTTGCCGGGCTCCACCCCCCAACCCGGCAGCAGATCCGCCGCAAGGGAGTGAGCCTTGATCACTGTCATCGAGCAGGCCGTACAGGCCCGACTGGTCGCCACCGCGCCGAAGGTCGAGACCGTGCCCGTCACCCTCTGCTACGACCGGGCGGATCCCTTCGCCGTCCGCATGGCCTTCCCCGCGCTCGCCACGCTCGAGGGTGTCGAGGTCTCCTGGACCTTCGCGCGTGAGCTGCTGGTCTCCGGGATCCAGCACCCGGCCGGCTGCGGCGACGTACGCGTGCGCCCGTACGACGGGGACCGGACCACGATCGAGTTCCACGCGCCCGAGGGGGTCGCGATCGTGCTGGTGGCGACAGCCGAGTTGCAGCGGTTCCTGGAACGGGCCTCCACGGTCGTGCCACCAGGGCTGGAACACCTCTACCTCGACATGGACCACAGCCTGGCCGAGCTGATGCGCGACCCCCGCTGATTCTTATTCGATTGCGGGCGGCTCCGGCCGCCCGTAGCTTCGTAGACGCCCCATCGCCGTCGAAACGGAGCAGGACATTGCTCGTCTGAGGTTCGAGACACCGACCACCCTCACGACCACGACCACGTGAAGTCGGCTGTCTCCCCGCGTTGCACGCACCACTCACGCAACCTGGAGGCCTCCATGAGTCATGCCCCTTCTTTCGTCACCTGCTCCGCCCTGTCCTTCGACTGGCCCGACGGCACTCCCGTCTTCGACGGGTTCGACCTCGCCGTCGGCCCGGGCCGTACCGGCCTCATCGGACTCAACGGCTGTGGGAAGTCCACCCTGTTGAAACTGCTGGCAGGTGAACTGAGCCCCACCGGCGGCCGGATCACCATCGCCGGCACCATCGGCCACCTGCCGCAGAACGTCACCCTCGACACAACCCTGCGGGTGGACGAGGCTCTTGGCATCCACGCCACCCGCACGGCCCTGCACGCCATCGAGGCGGGCGAGGCCACCGAGGACCACTTCGCCGCCGTCGGCGACGACTGGGACGTGGAGGAACGCGCCCTGGCCACGCTCGACCAGCTGGGGCTCGCCCGCATCGGCCTGGACCGCACCGTCGGCGAGCTGTCGGGCGGCGAATGCGTCCTGCTGCGGCTTGCGGCCTTGCTGATCGCCCGCCCGGACGTCCTGCTGCTCGACGAGCCCACCAACAACCTGGACCTGCGCGCCCGGCGCCGCCTGTACGCGGCGGTCGAGTCCTGGTCCGGGGTGCTGGTGCTCGTGAGCCACGACCGCGAGCTGCTGGAGCGGGTCGACCAGATCGCCGACCTGCGGGACGGCGAAGTGCGGTGGTACGGAGGCGACTTCACCCACTACGAGGACACGCTCGCCGCCGAGCAGGAGTCAGCCGAACGGATGGTCCGGGTCGCGGAGGCCGACGTACAGCGCCAGAAGCGGGAACTGGCCGACGCCCACGTCAAATTGGCCCGGCGCAAGCGCTACGGGCAGAAGATGAACGACAACAAGCGCGAGCCGAAGATCGTCATGGGTGCCCGCAAACGCGCCGCCCAGGAATCGGCGGGCAAGCACCGCATCATGCACACGGAGAAGCTGGCGGACGCACGCGAGCGGCTGGACCAGGCGGTGGAGGCGGTGCGCGACGACGCCGAGATCCGGGTCGAGCTGCCCGCCACCCAGGTGCCGCGGGGCCGGCGCGTGCTCACCCTGAGCGATCTGCGGCTGCCCCACGGCGCGACGGTGGCGGGCGAGTGGGAGGTGCGCGGCCCGGAGCGGATCGCCCTGGTCGGCGGCAACGGCTCGGGCAAGACCACGCTGCTGCGGACGATCGCCGGGCTGATCCGGCCCCTCTCGGGGGAGGCCTTGACGCACGTGCCGACGCGCTTCCTGCCCCAGCGCCTCGACGTACTGGACGACGACCGATCGGTGGTGGAGAACGTCGCGCGGTTCGCCCCGCACGCCACGAACAACCTGATCCGGGCGCGGCTCGCGCACTTCCTGTTCCGGGGTGCGCGGGCGGAACGGGCGGCCGGCACCCTCTCGGGCGGTGAACGCTTCCGGGCGGCCCTCGCGGCGCTGCTGCTGGCGCAGCCGGCTCCCCAGCTGCTGATGCTGGACGAGCCGACGAACAACCTGGACCTGGCGAGCGTACGGCAGCTCACCGACGCCCTGGAGTCGTACGAGGGCGCCCTGCTGGTGGCCAGCCACGACGTGCCGTTCCTGGAGTCGATCGGCATCACGCGCTGGCTGCTGCTCGACGGCGACCTGCGGGCGACCACGGCGGAGGAGGTCCGGGAGTCGCTCTGGCACGAGTGACACTGCCACACGGTTGCGGGGGCATGACGGCGGGGAGCGGCGGGCATGACTGCGGGGGCGCCGGCGGCCCCGGCGCCCCCCTCGGCCGTCAAGCCGGGAGCCCCGGACCACCTTCCGGCGTGATTCTTGCCCCGCCTGCCCCGCTCCGCACCCCTTCAAACTGCATAGATAACCGGATGTAACCGGACACAAGCATGCCTGGGGCTTGGCTGGCGTTGATGTCGCGCTTAACCTACGACTCCGTAGGCTACGGAACCGTAGGTATTCGCTTTTCCCCCAGGAGCACCCGTGACGATCACCTCTCCCCACCTCGGCAGCTCACAGGCGTGGACTGACGCCAAGCTGCTGTTCGCGCTGGAAGAGGTGGTCGAAAAGGAACTAAACCGCCATCTGAAGGTCACCAAGGACTGGATGCCCCACGAGTACGTCCCGTGGAGCGACGGCCGGAACTTCCCCGGTTTCTTCGAGGACGGCGAAGCCTGGGACCCGCAGCAGTCCAAGGTCACCGACATCGGCAAGATCGCGCTGGTCGTCAACCTGCTGACCGAGGACAACCTCCCCAGCTACCACCACGAGATCGCGACGCTTTTCGGCCGCAACGGCGCGTGGGGCACCTGGGTGCACCGCTGGACCGCCGAGGAGGGCCGCCACGGCATCGTGATGCGCGACTACCTGCTGGCCTCGCGCGCCGTGGACCCGGACAAGCTGGAAGCGTTCCGCATGCAGCACATGTCGGAGGGGTTCGAGTCCGACAACAGCCACTCGATGCTGCACTCGATCGCGTACGTCGCCTTCCAGGAACTCGCGACCCGCATCTCGCACCGCAACACCGGTCACCAGTCCGGCGACCCCGTGTGCGACCGGATGCTCGCCCGCATCGCGCAGGACGAGAACCTGCACATGGTCTTCTACCGCAACCTGCTGGGCGCGGCCTTCGAGCTCGCCCCGGACCTGACGATGCAGGCCGTACGGGACGTCGTCGTCAACTTCCGGATGCCCGGCCACGGCATGCCCGGCTTCGAGCGGATGGCCGCGCAGATGGCGATCGGCGGGGTCTACAACCTGCGGATCCACCACGACGACGTACTGGCCCCCGTGATCCGGTTCCTCAAGATCATGGACATGGACGGGCTGGGCGCGGACGGGCTGAAGGCCCAGGAGGAGCTCGGGCTGTTCATGAACGGCCTGGACTCCGAGGCCCGCAAGTTCGACGAGCGCCTGGCCGCCCGCGCCGCGCGCCTCGCGGCCCGCCGGGCCTCCTGACCGCGATCCGCCCGCTCGACCGCCCTGGCAGAGCCCCGCTCCGCCAGGGCTTCGCGCGCTCCCGGTACCCCGCCCGCCTCGTCGGCCCCCCTCGGGAAGGCCGGCCCGGCGAGCCCGGACCGTCAGCCGCGGGGGCGCAGGGCCTGCCGCTCCGACTCCGAGAGGCCGCCCCAGACGCCGAAGCGCTCGTCGTTCGCGAGCGCGTACTCCAGGCACGCCGCCCGCCCCTCGCACGCCCCGCACAGCCGCTTCGCGTCGCGCAGCGAGGACCCCGGCTCGGGGAAGAAGAAGCTGGGGCCCGTCTGGGCGCACAGGGCGAGGTCGTACCAGGCGGGGGTGACAGTGGTGGTGGTGTTCATCGACATGCGCCGATCGTGACCCCCGCCGATGTACGTCCGATCAACGCCCGATCAACACGGGCAGCCTTAGTGAACGATCGTGCGTTCGGTAAGATGGCGACATGGCAGACGGACGCGTGGAGCGCGGAAACCAGACGCGGCGGGCGGTCCTCGACCGGACGATGGAGATCGCCTCGGTGGACGGCCTCGAAGGCCTGTCGCTGGGGAAGATCGCCACGGATCTGGGCCTGAGCAAGAGCGGGGTGTTCGCTCTGTTCGGGTCCAAGGAGGAACTCCAGCTCGCCACCGTCCGCGCGGCCGTCGAGGTGTTCGTCGAGCAGGTCGTGCGGCCCTTGCGCGCGGAGCCCGGCGGCGTGGCCAAGGTGTGGCTGCTGTGCGAGCGCTGGCTCGACTATTCCGGGCGCCGGATCTTCCCCGGCGGCTGCTTCTTCTACTCCGTCTCCGCCGAGTTCGACGCGCGCCCGGGCCCCGTCCGTGACGAGATCGCCAAGGCGCGGTCGGACTGGACGCGTTACGTGGAACGGCTCCTGGACGAGGCCCGGCTGGCGGGCGGGTTCCGCGAGGAGGTCGACGCCGCGGACGTGCCGCAACTGGCCTTCGAGTTCATCGCGTTGATGGAACTGGCCAACGCCCACTCCGTCCTGCACGAGGACCCCACGGTGTACGAGCGAGCCGGCCGGGGCATCCTCGACCGGCTGCGCGCGGCCGCGGCCGCCCCGGACGAGCTCCCGAAGCGGCCGCCTGCCGTCAACTACGCCGCCTGACCGGCCTCTTGCCCGGCCGGGGCCTG
The DNA here is from genome assembly GCF_053591315.1 of Streptomyces sp. NPDC003042. Taxonomy (NCBI): domain Bacteria; kingdom Bacillati; phylum Actinomycetota; class Actinomycetes; order Kitasatosporales; family Streptomycetaceae; genus Streptomyces; species Streptomyces sp. NPDC003042. The sequence goes on along the minus strand of NZ_JBSFTP010000028.1, from coordinate 23,651 downwards.
CACGCGCATCGACCAGCCCGCGACCGCCGCACCCAGCGCGGTCAGGGCCGCCAGCAGGAAGATCCCACGCCAGTGGTCGCCCCCGGCCCCGGCGCCTGTCAGCAGGGCGGCCGTGGCCGCGACCCCGAGCGCCCCGCCCAGTTGACGGGCCGTCATCAACAGGCCCGTACCCGCGGCGAACCGCTCCGGAGGAAGTGTCGCCGAGGCCGCCGCGGAGAGCGCGGTGAGCGCCACCCCGATACCAAGGCCTCCCAGCAGGCCTGCCGGCAGGAAGATCTGGGCGTACGAGGTCGAGTGCCCGGCCCAGCCCCACAGCAGCAGGGCGTTGGCGGCGAAGAGCAGGGATCCGACGGTGACGGCCGCCCATTGCAGCCGGGCCGGCACGCGTCGGCCCACGACCAGCGCACCCGCCGTCGCGAGAACGGCGCCCGGGGTGACTCCGAAACCGGCCTCCAGGACGGAGTAGTTCCACCGGGCGATGAGGTACGAGGGGCCGGTCAGCAGCCACGCGTACATGCCCGCCCCGAAGAGCAGCGCACTGATGTTGGCGCGGGCGAACACCGGATCACGCCACAGCTCCCGGTCGACGGCCGGGGCGGGATGGCGGCGCGAGCGGCGCAGCGCGACGGCGCCCAGCAGCAGACCGGCGCCCGCGAGGCCGAGCACGGTGGGGTCGGTCCAGCCCCGTTCCTCACCCTGGGAGAGGGCGGCCACCACGCCCCCGATGCCGAGCGCGAGCGCGATCGTACCGACGGCGTCGGGCAGTTGACGTGCCACGGGAGGCTGCCGGGGGACGGCCCGGCGGCCGACCCAGCAGATCACCAGTCCGAGTGGCACGTTGATCAGGAAGATGGCGCGCCAGTCCCACACCTCGACGAGCAGTCCGCCGAGGCTCGGCCCGACGGCGGCGGCGAGTCCGCCCGCCGCTCCCCAGGCGCCGAGGGCCGCGGCCCGCCGGGCGGGCGGCGTGTGCGCCAGTACGAGTCCCAGCGCTGCCGGGATCATCCCGGCCGCGGCGGCTCCCTGGAGGGCGCGGGCGAGGATCAGCAGCTCGGCGGTCGGCGCCACGCTCGCGGCGAGTGACGTGACGGTGAAGGCGAACGCCGAGCCGAGGAACAGGGCGCGGCGGCCCAGGGTGTCCGCGAGGCGCCCGGCCGCGGCGAGCAGGGCGGCGAACAGGACGGCGTAGCCGCTGATCACCCAGGTCAGCCGGGCGGACGAGACCTCGGGAAAGGCGCGCCGCAGGTCGGGGAAGGCCACGTTGACCACGGTGGAGTCGAGGAAGGCGAGGAAGGTGACGGCGCACGAGAGCACGAGGACGCGCCCGGCGGCGGCCCCCGAGTCCGCGGGGGCGGCCACCGGGGCCTCGTACCGGGTAGCGCTCACCGGGCCGCCGCCGGCTTCGGCATCGGCTTCGGCATCGGCTTCGACATCGGCGTCGACTCGGCGAGGAACGCGGCCGCTGCGGCGATGACTTCGGCGTCGTTCAGAATGCGCCGGTGCCCGAGCCCCCGGGTCTCGATCAGCCGGGCGCGGTCCCCGTAGGCGGCGGCGATCCCCCGGGACTGGCCGGGAACCGCCATGTCGTCGTCGACGTCGTGCACCAGCAGGATGTGCGCCGGACTCTGCCCGGGGTCCAGGCGGGAGTCGAGGCGTCGCCAGATGTCGGGGGTGCCCGCGAAGAGCCGGTGCTCGACATGGTCGCGCAGAGCCCGTACGACGGCCGGTCCGACGTCCAGGGTGCGGCCGAATCCATCCACGAGGTAGTCGAAGTCGGCGATGCCCCCGATCCCGACCACGCGCTCCACGCGGATGCCGTCCCGCAGCGTGAAGAGGGTGGAGAGCACGCCGATGGAGTGCGCCACGACGGCGGAGAACTCCCCGTGCTCGGTGTGGAGGGCGCGGATGATCTCGCGGAAGTCCCGGATCGAGGCGGCCCGGCCGCCGGACTCCCCATGGCCGGGGGCGTCGAAGGCCACCACGGTGTGCCCTTGGGCGCGGAGCGCCTGGACGAGCCCGGCGAACCGGGAGGCGCGCGAGGACCAGCCGTGCACCAGCAGGACGGGGCGGGCGCCGTCGCCCCAGCGGTAGGTGGTGACGGATATGCCGTCCACGGTCAGCCGCCCGGTCTCGGCGCCCCCCATCACCTCCGCTTCCTCCGCCCGCAGCCGTGCCCGGCCGAGGGGCCGGATGAACAACCGGAACGCAACCCGCCCGGCGGCCCCCGGGGCGATGCGGGCGGCGATGTCGAGGGTGACGCTCAGGAGTGAAGCCATGGGATGCATGCCCGGTTCTCCGGATCTCCTCAGAAGGCCAGCGCCTGGCACTGGCAGGATTGGGTGAGGAAACATTAGCACGATCGTTCGTACTGTCAGTTGGACGCGAAGGACGCACGGAAGGAAGCCGATCGCATCCACCGGCTGCTTCGAACCGCCCTACGGCCACTGGCAGACGGACCTGGGGCCTCCTCGGCCATCTCACGCCGCCACGGCCGCCATCCACCGGGCCAGGATCTCGAAATCCGCGTCGGTGAGGCCCGTTCGGGCGTCGATGCGGTGGAGGAGGGTGGGTTCGGGGTGGTGGGCGGCGGCCCAGTCGCGGTCGGCGGAGGTGATTTCATCGTCGACCCAGGCGAAGGGGCGACCGGTCGCCCAGGTCAGGAGGGGGCGGGTCTTCCAGTGGAGGCCGTGGCGGCCCTCCTCGGAGGACGGCTCCGGCCAGCTCACCACCGGCAGTTCCGGCAGGCCGATCCTCGGCCCGACAGATTCGTTCGCCTCCGACATCCACGTCGTCGCCCACACCAGATCGCACGGCAGTGCCAGCAGCCGGGGCCCGAGCGCCGGGTCGAGCCGGGCCAGCAGGGGATTGCCCGCGTCGGTGGCGCTGCCCACGCGGTAGCCGCTGCCGCCGAAGGGAATCAGCGGTCCGTCGACATCGAGGAACAGCAAGGGGCGGTGCTTGAAGGGACGGTGCGGCGCGGAAGCGGACATGGGCGCACCGTAGCGGCCGGCTCCGCGGCGCCGCCGGACACGACCTACCCCTCGTGCTTCGCGCGGCTCGGCTGGACGCGCTTGGGTTCGCCGGGCATCTTCGGGTAGTCGGGGGGATACGGCATGTCGCCCATGCCTTGGTCGTGTTCCTGACGGTCCGCGAGCTCCAGCACGGCATCGAGCAGGAAGGCGTGGTCGTCCATGTCGGCGTGCAGGTCGCCCAGTTCGGCGAAGCGTGCCGGCATCGTCACGATGTCGAAGTCGCGCGGGTCCGCGGCGTCCACCTCGTCCCAGCGCAGCGGCGCCGAGACCGGGGCGTGCGGGCGCGGGCGGACGGAGTACGCCGAGGCGATGGTCCGGTCCCGCGCGGTCTGGTTGTAGTCGAAGAAGATCCGCTCGCCGCGCTCCTCCTTCCACCAGGCCGTGGTCACCTTGCCGGGCATCCGGCGCTCCAGCTCACGGCCGATGGCGATCGCGCACCTGCGGACCTCGGTGAAGGTCCAGCGCGGCGCGATCGGCACGAAGACGTGCAGGCCGCGGCCGCCCGAGGTCTTGGGCCAGCCCCGCAGCCCCAGCTCCTCCAGCAGTGGGCGCAGCTCGTGAGCGGCCGCCACCGCGTGGTGGAAGTCGGTGCCCGGCTGCGGGTCCAGGTCGATGCGCAGTTCGTCGGGCCGGTCGGTGTCCTCGCGGCGTACGGGCCAGGGGTGGAAGGTCAGGCAGCCCAGATTGGCGGCCCACAGGACGGCGGCCGGCTCGGTCGGGCAGATCTCGTCCGCCGTGCGGCCGCTGGGGAAGGAGATGTGGGCGGTCGGAATCCAGTCGGGCAGGTTCTTCGGGGCCCGTTTCTGGAAGAAGGACTCTCCCTCCACCCCGTCCGGGTAGCGCTCCAGGGTGGTGGGACGGTTGCGCAGCGCGCGCGTGATGCCGTCGGCGACGGCGAGGTAGTACTCGGCGACGTCCCTCTTGGTGAGGCCCCGCTCCGGGAAGTACACCTTGTCCGGGCTGGACAGCCGTACGGTCCGCCCGCCCGCGTCGAGCTCGATCGCACCATCCGCAGCACCCATGAACGCCACGGTAGGCGGGCTCGGCGGGGCGCGCACACCGGGCGGGTCGGGACGTACCACCGCAGAATCTGAGGTATGGACCTGCCAGTGATGCCCCCTGTCAAACCGATGCTCGCCAAGTCCGTGACGGCCATCCCCCCGGGGATGCAGTACGAGGCCAAGTGGGACGGCTTCCGCGCGATCGTGCACCGCGACGGCGAGGAGGTCGAGATCGGCAGTCGCACGGGCAAGACGCTGACCAGGTACTTCCCGGAGTTGGTGACCGCGCTGAAGGACAATCTGCCACCCCGGTGCGTGGTGGACGGAGAGATCGTGATCGTCCATGGCGGGCGGCTCGACTTCGACCGGCTGACCGAGCGGATCCATCCCGCCGCGTCCCGCGTGAAACTGCTCGCCGAGACGACTCCGGCCGGCTTCATCGCCTTCGATCTGCTCGCCCTCGGCGACGAGTCTCTTCTCGACACCCCGCTCGCCGACCGCCGTACCGCCCTCACCCGCGCACTGTCCACCGCTCGGCCCCCCGTGTATCTGGCGCCCGCCACCACGGATCACGCGCTCGCGCAGGAGTGGTTCGAGCGATTCGAAGGCGCCGGTCTGGACGGGGTGATCGCCAAACCTCTCGATCTCCCCTACCGGCCGGACGCCCGCCTCATGTTCAAGATCAAGCACGAGCGTACGGCGGACGTCGTCGTCGCGGGATTCCGTTTCCACACGAGCGGTCCGATTGTCGGATCGCTGCTCCTCGGCCTGTACGACGCCCATGGCGCCCTCCAGCACGTGGGAGTGTGCGCCGCCTTCCCCATGAAGCGCCGCGCCGAGCTGGTCGAGGAACTGCAACCCCTGCGCATGCCGGATCCCGCGGGTCATCCCTGGGCCGCCTGGGCCGAGGCGTCCGCACACGAGAGCGCCCGGCTGCCCGGCGCGCAGAGCCGCTGGACGGGGAAGAAGGACTTGTCCTGGGTACCGCTGCGCCCCGAGCGGGTCTGCGAGGTGAAGTACGACCACATGGAGGGCGACCGCTTCCGGCACACCGCCCAGTTCCACCGCTGGCGGCCCGACCGGGTGCCGGAGAGCTGTACGTACGCCCAGCTGGAGGAAGTCGTCCACTACGACCTCGACGAGGCACTGGGGACCGCCGGCTGACGGCCCCGTCCGAACAGCCCCAGGCACCGCGCCCGCCCCGACAGGACGGGCCTCACCCCGCCGTCAGCTTCTCCCACTCGCCCCGGTCGGGCCCCACCGCGTTCGGCGCGTAGTCGGGCCGGTCCGCAAGCCAGCGCGCCACCCGCGCCCGGATCCCGGGATCGGCGTAGGCCCGCTTCGGAGCTTCGGCCAGGTGCCGGACCCTGGCCCGGGCCCGCATGACCTCCGGGTCCTCCAGCGCGCAGTCGAACAGCGCGGCCATCTCGCGCGCTGTTCCCGTACGGCCCGCCCTGGTCGCGAAACGCTTCCCGACGGCCTCGTCCGCGACGGTCTGGAAGTCGAACCAGGGTTTCAGCGTGCGCAGCGCCCAGTCGTGGTACCCGGCGGCGAAGCGGGCCGAGCCCGGATCCTCGTGCGCCGTCCGGGCCACCCGGTCCGCGGCCCACAGTGCGAGTGAAGTGCCTTGCGCCAAGGTCGGGTTGGTGTGCGTGAGCGAGTCCCCGACAGGGACCAGCCCGCTCACCACCGGGCCGCGCTCGTCGGCCAGGGGGCTCCACCGGTTGTCGAGGCCCGCGGTGGCCAGTACGCCGGACAGTGCCTCGGCGCCCAGTTCCAGCCAGGCCGCACCGGGCGGGAAGGCGCGGGCGGCGGCCTCGAAGACGGCTGGGTCGCGCAGCGCGGAGCGGGTGGGGTCCCCGGTGTGCACGATCAGGGTCACGGCGAAGACCCGGTTGTCGGCCGGGAAGACGGCGCACCCGGCGAAGCCACCGCCGGTCACGGACCAGGGCCGGCGCGGCCCCTGGTCCATGCCCTCGGGCAGGCGGTACCAGCGGCAGTAGTACGCGAGCCCCGTCCGGTGGCGTTCGACGGCGGCGGGGCGGCAGCCCGCCGCGGCCAGCCAGCGCTCGACGGCTCCGCGCCGCCCGCTCGTGTCCACGACCAGGTCCCCCTCGTAGGCGCCGCCCGACGTGGTCAGCCCGGTCACCCGTGTCCCGGTCAGCGGGGCGGAAACGGGAACGGTGAGGAGCCCGGTGACCGGTTCCCCGTAGCGCGCGATTACGCCAGGCTCGGCGCGCAGGGCGGTGGACAGCGCGCTCTCCAGCACGATGCGACGACCCTGGAGCATCACCAGGTCCTCGTCGCCGGGGCGCACGGGCGGCCGTACGTCGAACCAGTCCAGCTCGTGCCGCTCCCGGGCGCCGAGCCGCAGCATCTCGGCGTGGACGTCGGGCAGTCGGGTGAGCAGCACCTTGCGCGCGGCGCCGAGCAGAACGTGCGGCTGGGCCGCCTGCGGCACGCCCGGGCGGCGCCAGCCGAAGAAGTCGCGGTCGAGGGCGGTGCCGGGGGCGCGGGTGTCCCGTTCGAACAGTTCCACCGTGTGTCCCCGGCGGGCCGCGAGCAGGGCGGCCGCCAAACCGGCCACACCTCCGCCGATGACCATCACATGTGCCATTGCGCGCCCCCCTGAGCCGACCCCGGCCACACCGAGCCGACGAACGTACGACGATCAGACCGCCCAGAGCCTGCGCGGACGCGCCCTGCCCGAAACCCGCACGGTTGTCCGAGTCGTTACGGTCGGACCTCTCCGCCGCCCGCCCGCCAGGCCTCCACCGCGTCCCGCGTCTCCGCCTCGATCAGGTCGGCGTTGATCGCGGCGGCGGCGCGTGCCCCCTGGGCTGCCGCACCGGCCACCTGCTCCGTCAGGGACGTCACGTTCCCCGCGGCCCATACGCCCGCCAGGGCCGTGGCCCCGGTGGCCGGATCGGACTCGACGCACGTGCCGACCGCCACCCCGGCCCGCTCCACGGCCGTGACGGGCAGGCCCAGGCTGGTCAGCACCCCGGAGCGGGCGGTGAAACGCGGAGCCACCACCAGCGCCCGGCACTCCACGGACCCGCCGCCCGCCAAGGTCACCGCGGACAGTCGGTCCCCGCTGACGACCAGGCCCGTCGCCTCGCCCTCCACCACCGCCACGCCCCGCGCGGCAAGCTGTTCCGCGTCCTGCGCAGTAGGCCGCCACGTGTGACCGAGCAATGTCACCTGTGCACTCCACTGCCGCCACAGCTGCGCCTGGTGCACCGCGAGCGGGCCGGTGGCCAGCACCACCAGCGGCTGGTCCCGCACCTCCCAGCCGTGGCAGTACGGGCAGTGCAGCACGTCCCGCCCCCAGCGTGCGCGCAGCCCCGCCACCGCCGGCAGCTCGTCCACCAGCCCGGTGGCGACCAGCAGCCGCCGCGCCCCCACGGCCGAACCGTCGCCGCAGCGCACCAGGAACCGCCCCTCGCCCTCACGGTCGGCGGCGATCGCGGTCCCGGCCGGACCGGACCGCAGCTCGGCGCCGTACCCGGCCAGCTCGGCCCGCCCCCGGGCCAGTAGCCCGGCCGGGCTCACCCCGTCGTGACCGAGGTATCCGTGCACGTGGGCCGCCGCGGCGTTGCGCGGGCTGCCGGAGTCCAGCACGAGGACCGATCGGCGCGCCCTGGCCAGGGTCAGGGCGCCCGCGAGCCCGGCGGCTCCGCCGCCCACGACCACCACGTCGACGTCTGTTCTCATCGCGTTGTCCATGCCGGTCAGCCTGCGCCGGGCTGGGCACGGTTGACAAACAGCCTTGCCGAAGCGGCAAATGGAGCCATGGCTAGCGACGAAGAGGAATCCGACGCGGACCTCGCCGGGGTGCTCACCGCGGTGGGCCCCCGGCTGCGCGCGCTGCGGCGACAACGCGGCATGACGCTGGCGCAGCTCAGCGAGACCACGGGCATCTCGGTCTCCACCCTGTCCCGGCTGGAGTCCGGACAGCGCCGCCCCACCCTGGAGCTGCTGCTTCCGCTGGCCAAGGCGCACCGGGTGGCGCTGGACGAACTCGTCGGCGCCCCCGAGACAGGGGATCCGCGGATTCGCCCGCGCCCCTTCGTCCGCCACGGCAGCACGTACATCCCGCTCACCCGCAGCCTGGGCGGGTTGCAGGCCTTCAAGATGATCATCCCGCCGCAGGAAGGGCCGCCGACAGAGCCCGAACTGGGCGTGCACGAGGGCTACGAATGGCTGTACGTGCTGTCCGGGCGGATACGACTGCTGCTGGGCGAGCACGACCTGGTGCTCGGCCCCGGCGAGGCCGCCGAGTTCGACACGCACGTCCCGCACGCCTTCTTCAACGCGGGACCGCAGGCGGCCCAGATCCTCAGCCTGTTCGGCCCCCAGGGCGAACGCATCCACGTACGGGCCAAGCCCACCCCCCGACCGGAAGCAGGAGAGCGCGCATGACCACCCCGAGCGACCGCATCGAACAGCCGGAGCCCGACAGCCCCGAGCGCCCCCAGCGGGCCGTCCCGCAGCCCAACGCCGTCGTCGGCGTGGGCCTGGTCGTGGTCGGCCACGACGGCCGGGTGCTGCTCGGCCAGGCCCACGACGGCCGCTGGGAACTGCCCGGCGGAAAGGTCGACCCGGGCGAGGGCTTCGAGCAGGCCGCCGCCCGGGAGCTCGCCGAGGAAACGCGGCTGCGGGCCGCCCCCGAGGGCATCGAGGTGCTGGCCGTTCAGATCGAGGGCAAGTCGGACGTCACCCGGCTGACGGCCGCCGCCGTCGCCCGCTCCGTCGAGGGCACACCTGTCGTGACCGAGCCCCACAAGATCGTCCGCTGGGAGTGGTTCAGCCCGGCCGAGATCCCCGAGGCGCTCTACGCCCCCTCGGCGGCGGTCCTGCGCACCTGGCGTCCGGGGCTCACGATGCTGCCGCACGTGCCCTCGTACGACTACCCGACGACTACGGCGGCGGCCACGGCCACGCCGGCACCCACGACCACGCCCACGTCCACGCCCCCCTCAACCAGCGGCTGAGGCCCGGGCCGGGCCCCGCGGCGCGAAGTTGCCCTCGCTCAGGTCCTCCGCCAGCAGCCGCTTGGCGATCGCGTCCGCCGCCACCCTCAGTTCGGCGCTCCGCGGCCGGCCCCGGTCCTTCTCCAACTGGTCGCCGAGCCAGCGCGACCAGGCGGCCGAGATGACGTCGGCTTCCCGCTCTCCGGCCTCCGTGAGGGCGAAGAAGCTGTCCTCGTGGCTCAGGAAGCCCTCCTCCACCATCCGGTCGAAGACCGGGACCAGCACCTCCGGCGGCAGTGAGCGGCGCCCGGCGATCAGGCCGAGGCTGGCGTAGCCGACGGTCCGGGTCATCAGGTGCACCTGCATGACCGCCCACGCGGCCGCCATGTCCAGCCGGGTGTCGGAGGCGTTGACGATCTCGCGGGCGGTCTGCGGGCCCATGTTCCGTACGAGCTTGCCCACCGCCAGCTCCAGCAGTTTGGCGGAGTCCCCCGAGGAGGTGACCGGTGAGGCGAAGCCGTCGCCCATGTCCGTCGAGCCCGCCCGGGCGCTGTCGCGCAGTTTGACCTCCTTGAGGGAGAACGCGACGACCAAGCCGATCACGGCCACCGGGACGGTCCACAGGAACACCGTGTGCAGGGCCTCGGCGTACGCGTCGATGATCGGACCGGCCGCCGCCGGGTCGAGATCGTGCAGCCCCTGCGGGCTCTGCGCGATGTCGCCCAGCCGCGCCGGGTCGTCTCCGGTCACCCGCGCCGCTTCCTCGACTCCGCTCGTCAGCGCGGGTGTCAGGCTGTTGGCGTAGATCGTGCCGAAGACGGCGGTGCCGAAGGAACTGCCGAGCGTACGGAAGAAGGTGACACCTGACGTTGCAGTGCCAAGGTCGGCATAGTCCACCGTGTTCTGGACCGCGATCGTCAACACCTGCATGCACAGGCCGATACCGACACCCAGCACGAACATGTACAGCGATTCGAGCCAAGCGCCGGTCTGCGGCCCCATCCGCGACAGCAGGTAGAGCCCGACGCCCATCACCGCGCAGCCCACGATCGGGAAGATCCGGTAACGGCCCGTCCTGCTCGTGACGTTGCCGCTGAAGACGGAGGCGATCAGCAGGCCGATGACCAGCGGCAGCGTCCGTACGCCCGACACCGTGGCCGAATCCCCGTCCACGTACTGCAAGTAGCTCGGCAGGAAGGTCATCGCGCCGAGCATGGCGAAGCCGACGACGAAGCTGAGCACCGAGCACACCGTGAAGACGGGATTGCGGAACAGCCGCATCGGCAGCATCGGTTCGGCGGCCCGGGTCTCCACCACGCAGAACAGCGCCAGGGCCAGGACGCCGACCGCGAACAGCGTGACGATGACCCAGGAGGTCCAGGCGTACTCGTTCCCGCCCCAGCTCGTGGCGAGGATGAGCGCGCCGGCGCCCAGCGCGACCAGCGCGATGCCGAGGTAGTCGATGGCGGGCCGTCCGGCGGCCCGTACCGAGGGGATCGTGCGGGCTGCCGCCACGACGACCAGGATCGCGATCGGGACATTGACGTAGAAGGCCCAGCGCCAGCTGAGGTGGTCGGTGAACAGCCCGCCGAGCAGCGGCCCGATGACCGTCGCGACACCGAAGACGGCGCCGATGGCGCCCTGGTACTTGCCGCGCTCGCGCAGCGGCACCACGTCGGCGATCAGCGCCATGGAAGTGACCATCAGCCCGCCCGCGCCGATGCCCTGCACACCCCGCCACAGGATGAGCAGCGTCATGTTGCCCGCGAGGCCGCACAGGAACGAGCCGGTGATGAACACGACGGCGGAGATCTGGAAGACGACCTTCCGGCCGAAGAGGTCGCCGAACTTGCCGACCAGCACCGTCGCGACGGTCTCCGTGAGGAGGTAGGCGGTGACGACCCACGACATGTGGGCCGCGCCGCCGAGATCGGCCACGATCGTGGGCAGGGCGGTGCCCACGATCGTCTGGTCGAGTGCGGCCAGCAGCACGCCCAGCATGATGGTGCCGAAGATGACATTGCGCCGCCGCCGGTCGAGCACGGGAGGCGCCGCATACGGTGCGGCGGGGGCGTCAGCGGGGGCAGTGGTCACATCTCGCACTCTCACAGCGTCCCTGCCCCACCGCATGCGGCACGGGGCCGTACGAGGGACCGCACGCGGGGCCGGTACGGGGGCCGCCGCGCGGGCCCGCCGCTGGGCCGCGCGGGCGCGTCAGCGCAGGTAGGCCAGGCCGGGGTGCTCCGCCGCGTACCCGTCCAGCAGGCGCCGGGCCACCCCCACCGAGTCCACCAGCGGGTGCAGCGCGAACGCCTTCACGGCGTCCGCCCGCGACCCGCTCGCCGCGGCGGCGAGGACTTCCCGCTCCACCGCCTTCACCGACGTCACCAGGCCCACCGCGTGCAGCGGCAACGGGGCCACGGACACCGGGTGGGCGCCGTTCGCGTCGACCAGGCAGGGCACCTCGATCACCGCCTCCGCGTCGAGCACCGTCAGCGTGCCGCGGTTGCGGACGTTGAGGATCAGCGTGGCCCGCTCGTCCCGGGCGATGGCCCGCATCAGGGCCAGCGCGACCTTCTCGTACCCGCCGGACTCCAGGTCGCTGTCCTCGCGCCCGCCGACGCCCGCCGCCTCGCGGTTCTCGGCCATGTACGTGGCCTCGCGCTCGGCCCGGGTCCGGTCCCAGGCGGCCAGCGCCGCCCCGGCGGACTGCCCGGGCCGGCCGGCCTCGGCGTAGAAGCCGCGCTGCTGGTCGCGCAGGAACGCGCCGCGCGTCTGCTTGGCCTCCTGATAGGCCCGTACAGTGTCACGGTTGAAGTAGTAATAGTGCAGGTACTCGTTCGGGATCGCTCCCAGCGAGCGCAGCCACTCCGCCCCGAACAGCCGGCCCTCCTCGAAGGACTCCAGCGCCTCGGTGTCGGCCAGCAGGCGCGGCAGTTCGTCGCGGCCGGCGATGCGCAGGCCGCGCACCCAGCCCAGGTGGTTGAGGCCGACGTAGTCGATCCAGGCCTCCTGCGGACCGGCGCCCAGCAGCCGCGCCACACGACGGCCCAGCCCCACCGGCGAGTCGCAGATGCCGATGACCCGGTCGCCGAGTTCCTCGGCCATCGCCTCGGTGACCACCCCGGCCGGGTTGGTGAAGTTGATGACCCAGGCCTCAGGAGCACCGCGCGCGATCCTGCGTGCGAGCTCACGGACCACGGGCACGGTCCGCAGGCCGTACGCGATGCCCCCCGCGCCGACCGTCTCCTGGCCCAGCACTCCCTCGGCCAGGGCGATCCGCTCGTCCGCGGCCCGGCCCTCCAGCCCGCCGACGCGGATGGCGGAGAAGACGAAGTCGGCTCCGCGCAGGGCCTCGTCCAAGTCCCCCGTGGCCGTGACGGCCGGGGCGTCCGGCACCCCGGCGGCAGCGGCCTGGTCCGCGAGCACCCGGGCCATGGCGGTGAGCCGGCCGGGATCCTCGTCGTACAGCGTCACATGCGACACCCGACCCTCGGCGTGGTCCCCGAGGAGTGCTCCGTAGACGAGCGGTACGCGAAATCCGCCCCCGCCGAGGATGGTCAACCGCACGCCTCTTACCGCCCTTCGCCGTCACGACCGGCGCCGCGCCCGCAGCCGCCGACGCCACGGCCGGTGTCACCGACCGTGGCATGCGCCCGCCGTGCTTCCACCGCGGCGCGCACCCTTGCGGGCTCCAGTGTCCCCCGCCCGCTCAGTCCCCCAGCGACGGCACGGCGCGCAGTCGCGCCCCCTGCTGCTGCGCGTTGCCCGCGACGCCCCCGCGCACGGGACCCGACGGCACACCCTGCGGCGCCGACAGTACGAGGGTGATCCGGTTAAGTCCCATCCCCTCCAGCATGCGACTGGATTCGGCCACCATGCGGCACCGCATGACGCCCCAGCCCGGATCGGGGTGGCGTACCGTGCGCACCGCTCCGTCCTGCTCGGCGGCCAGTTCCCCGTGGGTGCTCAGCCAGTGCGGCACTCCGTACCGGTAGGCCGCCTCCATGAACGGGTCGCGGGCCACCTCCTGGCGGATGCTCCGCAGCCCCTCGTCGTCCGGGGCAGCGGCCAGCGCGGTCGCGAACTGGGCCAGCAGCGGCACGCACCAGGCCGGTTCGTGGTCCTCCAGCACGGCCGCGGCGTCCGGGTGGAACAGCACGAAGCGCAGGAAGTTGTCGTCCGGCAGGGCCGTCGGGTGCGGGCGAACCGACTGGAAGAGCCGGTCGAACGCCGAGTTGGTGAGGGCCACGTCCCATCGGTGGTCCACCAGGAAGCTCGGGTAGGGCACGGCTTCCATCAAGGCCGCGTAGTCACACAGGTAGTCGCGCTGGGCGGGGTCCTGGGGCAGCCGGTTCTCCTCTGCCGCACGCCACGTGGGCGGCGGGTCCCTGTCGACCATGACTCTGAAGAGCCAGAAGCACTGCCGCTCGCTCATCTCCAGCGCCTCGGCCAGGGCGAGGAGTTTGCGGTCGGTCCACTCCTTGACGAGCCCGCGCTCCCAATTTCCGTACGCGCGCACGCTGATGCGCAGTCGCGACGCGAGGTCTTCCTGGCTCAGTCCCAGTTCCTCGCGGCGCTGGCGCAAAATCTCCTTGCGTCGTTCCGACCGCACTGCGCCACGGGCGGACTCCTCGCCCGCCAGGCGCTCCTCACCGGCTCGGACGAGGCCAACGGATGGGCCCACCGCTGCGAGATGTGGCACCGAGAGCTCCCCCTCCTCACGGTCTGATCTTCTTTTCGTGTGGCGATCCTGCTACCGACTTCATTCGAGTGTCAACTATTGTGGCAATTCCGGCCGAGCGACAGCTTATTCCCGCCACAGCTGTGGCAAGTTCTGGCTCTCCCGAGGCAGACCGGATAGATTCCCTGAGGCCGACCACGTGCCCACTGACCTCGCGCGATCTAGGAGAACCACTGGTGACAGACGGCTTCCCGGCTCCCGTCGCGGTGGCCAACGCGCCCCTGGCAGCGACCGTCACGCGGGTCGCCGAACTCGCGAACAAAATGGGCCGCGACCCGAGCCAGGTCTTCGACCTGCGACGGCTCTCGGAGGCCTCCGGAGTTCCCACGGACGTGGTCAGGACCCTGCTCGACGGTCGGCGGGCCGGTGAACCCGACCTCCAGGCACGCTTCCTCCAGCGCCTCGACCTGCTCCGCAGGACCCGGGTCAAACCCAACGGCCGCCGGTACACGCAGCAGGAGATCGCCGACGGCGCCGGGATGTCGCGCCAGCAGGCCGGAGCACTGATCAACGGCGACCGACGCCCCACCATGGAGCACTGTGACGCGATCCAGCGCTTCTTCGGGGTCCACGCCGGCTTCCTCACCGCCCACGACGCCGACGCCCTCACGGACGCGCTCCAGCGCACCGAGCAGCAGCTGCTCCAGGACTTCGCGGGGCGCGAGCGGCAAACCGTACCGGCGGAAGCGGCTTCGGCGGGCGATCCGCTGGCAAGACTCCTGCAGAACCACGGTGTACGCGGCATCGCCTGGCGCGCCGCCCAACTGCCCAGCGACAAGCACCGGGACAAGGTGACCGAATGGCTGGACATGCTTCTCGAAAGCGTCAAACCGAACGAATCATGACCCAGTCGAAAGTCTGGATCTGAATCCTTGAGTCCTGATCCGGATCCGCGCCGACGGGGAGAACGGTGAGCATAGGCAGAGCGCAGCGGCGGTTGTGCGGGGAGCTCGTGGCCGGCATCAGGCTGACCGCCCCCGTGGAACCCGTGGAACTCTACGCCGCCCTCTGCGAGGGCATGAGCAGGCACCGCGGCCGCCCGGTGGAGTTCCGGATGGCCTCGTTCCCGCAGGGAACGGCCAGCGGCCTGTGGCTCGACATGGCGGACCGAGATCTGGTGGTCATCGAGGAACGCACGGCGCCAGACCACCAGTTGGTGATCCTCGGCCACGAGCTGTGGCACATGAAGGCCGGCCACTGCAGTCACCACGTCGACGGCGCCGCCGTCGCCGCCCGGCTGCTGAGCGACGAGGCCGACATCGGCGAGACCCTCCGCCGGGTCGCCGCACGTACGCGCGCCGACGTCCAGGAGGAGACGGAGGCCGAGACCTTCGGCTTACTACTGGGCAGCAAGTGCCGCACCTGGCTGGCCGGATCCTCCGGTCACCGGGCCCCGGCGCAGCGCGACGAACTGGCGGGTCGGATCGAGACCTCGCTCGGCTACCGGGGGCACAGGAACGACCGTTGAAAGGACAGGACTACTACATCCCGGCAGCCGCGATGGCGATCGCGCTCCTCTTCAAGCTGCCCGCCCTGCGCACCGACTGGCGCGATCCGCTGCTGCGGTCGGTCTGTGTCCTGCTGATCCTCGCCGGATCGGTGTTCACCTTCGCCGCCCCGCCCACCATCGAGGCCGTCAACCGCTGGACCGGCGTCGCCAACGTCTCCGCCCCGCTGGTCTACTGCCTGATGACCGCCTTCAGCGCCTCCTGCCTGGTGCTGGTGTTCAACTGGCGCGGGGGGCCGCCGAAGGAGACCCGGCGCACCTCACGGCGCTGGATCGCGGGCTACTCCGTCGTCATCGCGGTGATCCCCGTGCTGTTCGTCCTCGGTGACGCGCCGGTCGAGCGGCTGCGCGACTTCGACACGTACTACGCCAACACCCCGTACATCCGGCTGATGATCGCCTTCTACCTGATGGCGCACAACGTGGCCGCCGTGACCATGGTCGCGATGTGCTGGCGCTGGTCCCTGCAGGTGCGCGGCTGGCTGCGGACCGGTCTGGTCATCATCGTGTCGGGCTACGCCTTCAGCCTCACCTACGACGCCGCCAAGTTCACCGCGGTCACCGCCCGTTGGGCCGGCCACGACCTCGACCACCTGAGCACCTACGTCGCCCCGCCGCTGGCCGCGGCCGGCGCCCTGGTCAGCGCGGTGGGCTTCGTACTGCCCTTGGTGTGTCAGCGACTCTCGGACAGCTGGCGCACCTGGACGACGTACCGGCGGCTCGGCGCGCTGTGGCACGAGGTGCAGAGCACCGCGCCCAGCGGCAGCCCGTGCGTGCGGATGTCCTGGTGGTCGCCGGCCGAGATCCGGGTGATCCAGCGCGAGTCGGACATCCACGACGGGTTCCTGCGGCTCGGGCCCTGCTTCGACCGCACCCACCGGGACCGCGCCTACGAGCGGGCCCGCGCGGGCGGCGCCGACGAGACGACGGCCCGCGCGGTCGCCGACGCGGCCATGGTGGCGGCCGCCGTACGGGCGAGCGCGATCGACCCCGAGGGGGCGCGCGGCGGCGAGGACGGCGACGGGGAGCGGGTGCTCGTCCTGGCCGACGGGCCGCGTGATCTCGTACGGATCTCCCACGCCCTGCGGCATTCGCCGGTGGTCGCGGCGGCCCGCCGGCAGGCGGCCCTGACAGCCGCGAGCTGACCGGGCCCGCCCGCCCCGCGGCTCAGCGCGAGGCCGTCACCGACACCGTCGGGAACAGGTCCTCGAACGGTCCGGCGGAGTCCTTGCCGTCCCGGCCGTACGGCGCGTCGAAGCTCCACACCATGAACAGCAGGAACACGATCAGCGCACTGAACAGCCCCGCCAGCAGCAGCTCGCGGCCGGAGCGGCGGATCTGCAGGGTGAAGATCAGGCCGATCGTGACCACTCCGCCGACCATCAGGCCGAACCAGACCACCCCCGGCAGGGTCGTCTCGGAACTCTGGGTACGGGAGTGCCGGGCGTCGTCGGCGGCCGCGATGTGGTCGAGCAGCGGCTGGTAGGCCTGCGCCTGGAGTTCGGTGGCGGGGCTCTGGTGGGTGACGTCGCTGCGCAGCTTGCCGAGCAGCTGCCCGCCCTCGGTGGAGGCGGCCTCGCCCGAGGTCAGGCGCGGCCAGTCCACGCTGACGGTGTGGGAGACGTACGCGTCCACCTCGCCCCGGATCCGGTCGCGGACGGGAGCCGGGTAGACGTCGGCGCGCTGGGTGACCTCGTACAGGGACTGCGCCTCGCGGCGCACGCTGTCCTCGGCGGCGCTGCGCGCCTCCCAGACTCCCGCGATGGCCAGGCCCAGGACGATCGCGTACACCACGCCGACCATCATCGTCATGTACTCGATGACGTCGGGGGTTTCGCTGGTGTCCTCGTCGTCCGCGACCCGGCGGTGCCGGATCGCGGTGATGGTGAGGACGAGGGCGCAGACGAGCGCCATGGCGATGGCCAGGACCAGCCATTCGGACACGAGAGATCTCCCGTTCGTGGGTCGGTGAGCGGTGGGTCCGCGGGTGGGTCCGCTGCGGGTGGAACACCCCTGGCCGCGGCTAGCCGCGACCCTTGGAGCGGGGGCGCAGCGCGGCGGCGGCGAGAACGGCCGGGGTGGTGACGACCACCATGAGCATCATGGTGCTCATGCCGTCCGGGCCCCGCCGCGCCAGGGCTGCCGAGCGGTACGGGCGCACGTGGAAGGCGCTCGCGCGCGCGGCGGCCGCCCCGCGCGGGGGCGGGGCGGAAGCTTCGGCGGGTGCCGGCTCCGGATCGGGCACGGCGTCCGGCGCAGCCTGCGGCGGCTTCGGATCGTCGGCCGGAGCGGGGGCGGCGGGCTCGGGGAGCCCCGGGAGGCCGGGTGCCCGCCCGGGGTGGTGCGCGGTGGGCCGTCCGGCGCCGGACACGGTGATCCGCAGGGAGGGGGACGGCGTGGGCGGCGCCGTCCCGGGCCGCTCGGCGGCGGGAGGCCGGGCAACGGGCGGGCGGGCGGCGGGAGGCCGGGGCGCGGGCCGCTTGGGCTGCCCGCCCGGTACGCACACGTCCACCCGGGCCCCGCGGCCTTCTCCGTCACCCGCGACGGCCACATGGCCGTGCAGCGGGCAGAGCGCCGCCACCAGACCCGCCCCGGCGAAGTAGTGCCAAGCCGTCACCGCGGTCCTCCGATTCGGCAGCCGATATGAGGGTTACGCCTGAAGAAACGATCAAGGCGCCGCTTCGACACGCGGCAGACAGGTCAAGATCCTTGTTCGGGGGGTCACTTCAGGCCACGTCGGCACTACCCTGCCCGGATGGAGCAGTGGGAGCGCTGGGAGCGGCGCGTGCAGACGGCCGCGCATCCGGTCGTCTACCGGCTGCTGCGTGCCGTCGCGGCGCACGGCCCGGCGGTACGGGTGCCGCGCGTCGGTGTGGTGGTGAGCGATGCCCGGCTGGCCAGGGAGGTGCTCCTCGACACCCGGGGATACCCGAAGACGGCGCCGGGCGCGGCGGCCGGGCTCTGGACGCCGGTCCTCGGTCCGCGCGTGCTGATCAACATGGAGGGCGCCGACCACGCGGAGCTGCGCCGACGCCTCGCCGGACTGTTCACGCCGGGCCACGTGGCGGCGGTCTGCGAGCGCGTGCTGCGCGTTCCGCTCGGCGAACTGGAGCGGCGCCTGACGGCGGGTGAGGAGGTGGACCTGGTCCCGGTCGTCCGGGACGGGGCCGCGGCCGTGATCCGCGAACTGGCCGGACTGCCCCCGACGGCGGCGCCCGACTTCGCCGAGGCGTCGGCGGTACTGGCCTCCGTACGGCTGTGGCGCACGTCACTGACCGCTCGTCAGGCGGCCCGCTCCAGGGCGGCCTTGACCCGGCTGAGCGACGCCGCGGTGGCCGCGTACCGGACCGGGGACGAGTCGACCGTACCGGGCCGGCTGCGGGCCTTGGGCCTGGACGAGGCCGAAGCGCGGGGCGCGGTCGGGGTACTACTGCTGACCGGGACGGAGACCCTGGCCTCCTTCGTGCCCCGGCTGGTCGCGCTGGCCCACGACACCGGCCGGGGCCCGGACCGGATCACCGACGCGCTGGTGGAGGAGGCGCTGCGCGTCACCTCGCCGACACCCGTGATGCTGCGCGGCGCCGCCGAGGCGGGGCGGATCGGCGGAGTCCGGGTCGAGGCCGGGGACCGGGTGGTGATCGCCACGCTGCTGTGCACGGGGGCCTACGGGCCGTACGGGCCCTTCGCGCCGGAGCGCGACCCCGCCGGGACGCAGGAGCTTCGGCGGCTGTGGTTCGGGGCGGGCCCGCACTTCTGCCTGGGGATGCCGCTGGCCACGGCCGAGATCCGGGCGGTGGTCGGGGCGCTGCGCGCCTTCCCCGAGCTGGGCATCACCGGCCGGAGCCCCGCCCGGGGGGTGCTGATCCCGTCCTACGCGCGGCTGTCGCTGCGCGCCGAGGGCTGATCCGTGCCGCCGGTGGA
This sequence comes from Streptomyces sp. NPDC003042, assembly GCF_053591315.1. Taxonomy (NCBI): domain Bacteria; kingdom Bacillati; phylum Actinomycetota; class Actinomycetes; order Kitasatosporales; family Streptomycetaceae; genus Streptomyces; species Streptomyces sp. NPDC003042. Next base: position 4,470 of record NZ_JBSFTP010000028.1, on the reverse strand, counting down.
CGCGGCGGTCGAGGACGCGGCCGTGGCGGCCGTGGCGGCCGTGGCCAGGATCCGCAGCGCGGCCTCGGAGGGCGAGCCGGCTGCCGCCGTGTAGGTGATCAGGGTCTGGTCCGGATCGGCCGGCAGGCCGAGGCTCTCGTAGGCGAGGGTGATGTCGCCGGTCAGCGGGTGGCGCAGGTGGTAGCCGCCGTGGGCCTTCTCGGCCACCTCCTGGGCCCGCCACAGCGGACCGAACTCCGGGCTGCGCTCGGTCAGTTCCTCGATCAGGGCGGCGAAGCGGATGTCGTTCGGGTGGCGTGCGAGGTCGTACCGGAGGTAGGCGACCAGGTCCCGGGCCTTGGTCTCCCAGTTGACGAACCGGCCGCGCACCTCGGGGTGCAGGAAGACCAGCCAGGCCTTGTTGCGCCGCTCCGGCGGCAGGGCGGCGAAGTCGGTCACGAGCGCCGCGAAGAGCGGGTTCCAGGCGAGGATGTCCGTGCGGCGGCCCAGGACGAAGGCCGGGGTGTCGGGCATCGACTCCAGCAGCCTGCGCAGTCCCGGACGGACCTCCTGCACGTCGTCGGAGCGGCTCCCGGCCGCCGCGCCGGAGCCCGCGCGCCCGGCGTTGCGTACCAGGCGGGTCAGGTGGGCGGTCTCGGCCTCGCCCAGACGCAGCGCGGTGGCCACGGCGCCCAGGACGGCCGGGGAGACGTTCTCGGCACGCCCCTGTTCGAAACGGGTGTAGTAGTCCACGCTGACCCCGGCGAGCTGGGCCAGCTCCTCACGGCGCAGACCCGGCACCCGGCGGCGGCCACCGAAGGAGACCAGGCCCGCGTCCTCGGGGCGGATCCGCGCGCGGCGGGAGCGCAGGAAGTCGCCGAGTTCCGCTTTGGGGCCTGTCTGGTTCATGTCCAAATCCTAAGGGCCTGGCCGGTCAGCTGATCGAGAGGAGCGGTCCGGTGATCATCAGGCCGAGATCGTGGCCCGCTCCGCCACGGCAGGTCCGGCGCGTAGCCGGATACGTACGCTGGTACCCGGCGCGCGCACCGTGCCGTCCGGTACGACGAGGAGACTCATGTGAACCCGCTCGTGGCCGACGCCCCCGGGGTGCGACCGCCGACCGAGCCGCCCGCTGCCGTGTGGGGCGCGCTGCGCGGGCCCGTGCGGTTCCTGTGGTCGTGGTGGCCCTGGCGGTGCTGGGCGTATCTCGGGAGCGGGTTCGTGATCGGGTACGCGGTACTCGTCGCGCTGGCGCTGCTCGTCGGGCTCGGGGTGCTGTTGTCCGTGGTCGGGATCGGGCTGGTACTGCTGCTCGCGGCCGTGGCCGGCGGGGTGCCGCTCGGGGAGCTGGAGCGGCGGCGGCTGAGGTGGGTCGAACCGGTGCGGATCGGCGATCCGCACACCTCGCTCGCGGGGGCCGGCGCGGCGGCCTGGCTGCGGACACGGCTGCGGGAGCGGGCCACTTGGCGGGAGTTCGGGTACGCCGCCCTGCTCGGGCCGGTCTTCGGCGCGGCCGGGTTCGGGGTCCTCGCGATGCTGGCGTTCTCGCTGATCCTCGTGTCGACCCCCGTCATCGTCTGGGCCATCGCGCCGGACAGCGTGATGCTGATCCCCGGGCGAGCGGTCTCCGGCCCGTGGGAGGCCTTGGCAGGGACGGCCGCAGGCCTGGCTGGGCTGGTGGTGACGGCGTACGCGGGCGCTCTGATCGCCGGGGCGCAGGTGAAGGCCGCCCGGCTGCTGCTCGGACCGCGCGAGGAGGACGACCGGGTGCTGGAGCTGACCCGGTCGCGGGTCCGGCTGGTGGACGCCTTCGAGGCCGAACGCCGACGCATCGAACGGGACTTGCACGACGGTGCGCAGCAGCAGCTGGTCGCGCTCAGCATGACCCTGGGGCTTGCCGAGATGGAGCTGCGCAGGTCCGGGGTGGCGGGCGACGCGCCCGCGCTGGTGAGCCGGGGACGCGGCGAGGCGAAGAAGGCCCTGGAGCAACTGCGGGACCTCGTACGGGGAATCCACCCGCAGGTGCTGACCGACCACGGCCTCGCGGCGGCCGTCGCCGAGGTGGCGCTGCGCCATCCCGTGCCGGTCACGGTGGACCTGGACCTGCCCCGGCTGCCCGAAGCGGTGGAGATCACCGCCTACTTCACCGTCACCGAGGCCTTGGCCAACGCGGCGAAGCACAGCGGCGCCTCGCACGTCGGCGTCACCGGTAGGGTCGAGGGCGGCCGGCTCGCGCTCACCGTCACCGACGACGGCCGCGGCGGGGCCGATCCCGGCGCGGGAGCGGGTCTGGCGGGTCTCGCGGACAGGGTGGCGATGCTGCGAGGGAGGCTGGTGGTGTCCAGTCCGGTGGGCGGACCGACGCGGCTGCGGGTGGAGGTGCCGTGCTCCGGGTGATCCTCGCCGAGGACTCCGTCCTCCTGCGGGCCGGGCTGACGGAACTGCTGGCCCGCGGCGGCCACCGCGTCCTCGCCGCCGTCGGCGACGCCCCCGGACTGCTGGCGGCGGTGGAGGCGGAGCGGCCGGACGTGGTCGTCACCGACGTACGGATGCCGCCGGAATTTCGGAACGAGGGGCTGCGGGCCGCGCTCGAACTGCGTTCCCGGGACGCCTCGTTGCCGGTACTCGTGCTCTCGCAGTACGTGGCCACCGCGTACGCGACCCAGCTGTTCACCGGAGCTTCGGCAGCCGGTCTGGGCTACCTGCTCAAGGACCGGGTCGGCGAGGTCACCGAGTTCCTCGACGCCCTCCAGCGGGTCCACGAGGGCCGGACGGTCATCGACCCCGAGGTGGTGCGGGTCCTACTGAGCCCCCGGTCGGGGGACCAGCCACTGGCCCGCCTCACCCCGCGCGAGCGCGAGGTGCTCGCCCTGATGGCCGAGGGCCTCAACAACCAGGCTTTGGCGGGGCGGCTGTTCATCACGGAGGCCTCCGTGGTCAAACACGCGAGCAGCATATTCACGAAGCTGGACCTGGATCCCACCGAGGGCAACCGCCGCGTCCTGGCCGTCCTCGCCCACCTCCGCGGCACCGAACGCCCCTAGCAGACCTCATGCTTGAGTGCGCGCCGTAGGCTACAAGGCCCCCGCCGGGCGGGGATCCAGGGTCCGCGACCGGGCCACGACGCGGGAGACACCGGGGGTGGTCGTGGAGCGGGCCCAGGCCACGAGCAGGACCGGCAGGGCGAGGTAGCCGAAGCGGCCGGCCGGAGCGAGCAGGAAGGCCAGGGTGAGGCCGATCGCGAGGCGGTCGGCGGCGGCCACCACGGTGCGTGGCGGGCGGATCACCAGCGAGAGCGCCACCACGAGGCCCCCCAGCGCGAGCAGACCAACCGTCAGGTACCAGCCCCATGGCCCCAGCTCTGCCAACAGGTGCCCCGGCAGGGGGCTGCTCGCCGGGGTCGGCACCTCCGCCCGCCCCGTGGGGAAGGCGAACACCTGACGCCACAGCTCGGCGGGCTGGAGCAGCGCGCTCGGCAGCACCAGCACGGTCGTGCCCAGCGCCGCCACCACCGCGCAGCGCACCGCCGCCCGCGCCCCCAGCGCCGCTCCCAGCAGGGCGACCGCCACCGCCACCGCGGGCAGCGCGGTCCACTTGAGGGCGCACGCCGCGGCCAGTACCAGCCCGGCCGCCACCGGCCGCCCCGAACCGGCCGCCGCGAGCGCCAGGCAGCACAGCCCCGCCAGCGGCAGATCCACCCCGCTCACCGCCAGCGGGAGCGCCACCACCGGCGAGGCCACCAGCACGGGCAGCAGCGGTGAGCGGGCGCCGCCGAGCAGCCGGCGCCCGGCCCACATGCCGCCGAAGAGGACCGCCGCGCACCAGATCCGGGCGTCGCCCAGCAGCCGCACCGCCCAGCCGTCGCCTCCGCCGTCTCCGCCGCCCAGCAGGGCGCGCGGGATGCCGAGGAGCGCCATGCCCGGGAGGTACGGGGTGTACTCCTCGACCCCGGCGGGCTGGTCGACGTAGAGGCGCCCGGACTCCAGCAGCAGCCGCGCGGAGCGTTCGATCACGCTCACCTCGGACTGGCCCCTGCCGGTCAGGACGAGGTACAGGAGCGGTACGGCGACGGCCCCCAGCAGGGCCGCGCCCAGCGCCGCCCGCCGGCGGCCCAGGGCGGTGGCCCCGGCGGCGCCGAGGTATCCGGCGGCCGCGCACCATCCCCACAGCCGGTGCGGTCCGAGCGAGGAGAACAGCGGGAAGGAGAGCGCCCAGGCGGCCGCGAGCAGCCAGCCCGCGGTCCACCGGGCAGTACGGGAAGGGGTCATGGGTCCATTCCAGCCGCGCGACCCCGTCCGGGTCTGCACGGCCAGGTCGACCCTTCGTGGTGGGGTTTTCCCTACCACCGCGGACGCCTTCGGGGCCGGCCGGGGAACGCCGGAGGGGCGCGACCTCGGTCGCGCCGCTCAGGCGGCATCGCACCTCCCGGTCGCCGGAGTTTCGAACAGCTCCCGAGGCTTATACGGGTGAAGATCCTGGACGAGATCCCGA
>NZ_JBSFTP010000027.1:0-76849 GCF_053591315.1 Streptomyces sp. NPDC003042 | reverse complement strand
CCACGCGGATCACGTCCACGTACACCCCGCGTCCGAGGTACCGGCCCGTCGCCGCGTGCCGGAAGCGGAGCCGGACCTCGCGGCCCGCCCAGGCGCCCAGGAGTACGAGGCGCCCGGCCGCCCGGCGCGGGGACAGCGCCTCGTCCGGCGGGATGTTCACGTCCCAGGCGGCGTCACCCAGCTCCCGCCAGGCCACCAGTACCTCCCCGGTGCCCAGCCGGCGGGCCCGGAGCCTGCCGCGCCACAGCAGCGGCAGCAACGGCAGGCCCACGACGGCCAGTACGGCGGCGGCCCAGCCGAGGACCGCGCCCACGGAGGGACCGCCGGAGCCGGCCCCGTTGTCCTGGCCCGGCACCGGCCCCCCGCACTCGCCGAGCTTCTTCAGCTCCGGCGGGCAGTCCTCGGCCTGCGACGGCGCCGCCGCCGGAGCCGAGGCGGCCTGCGAGGGCAGCGTCGCGGGCGCGGACGGCTGGGCCGCCGGCGCCTCGGGGCGGCTGTAGTCCGGTACGGAGATGCCGGAGCGGGGCGTCGGCTCGAACCGGGTCCAGCCCACGCCCTCGAAGTACAGCTCCGGCCAGGCGTGCGCGTCCCGCATCGAGACGTTCACACTGCCGTCCGACTGCTTCTCGCCGGGGGTGAACCCGACCGCCACCCGCGCCGGGATCCCCAGCGTGCGCGACATCGCCGCCATCGAGAAGGCGAAGTGGACGCAGAAGCCCTCCTTGTCGTTCAGGAACCGGGCGATGGCCTGCGAACCCGTACCCGAGGACACCTTCGTGTCGTAGCGGAAGCCGCCGTTCACCGCGAAGAACTCCTGGAGCTTCACCGCCCGCGTGTAGTCGTCCTTCGCGCCCTGCGTGACCCGCCGGGCCGTCTCCTGCACCACCGGCGGCAGATTGTCCGGCAGCTTCGTGTACTCCATCTGCACGTACGGGTTGGGGCCCGGGGCGGCCTGGAGCTGCGCCGCCGTGGGCCGCAGCAGCAGGCTCCGTACGGTGTACTGCGCGCCCTGCACGTTCTGGAAGCGGTCCTTGCCCAGCTGGTCCCCGACCAGGGTCCGGCCGGCCGGCTCGAACCGCCACTTCCCCGCGATGTCCACCTGCGTAGCCGGGTACGGCATCGGCAGGTAGCGCTGGGCGTACGTGTCCGCCGCCGAGACGGTGGTCCGTACCTCCGCCGCGCTCGCGCGGACCCGCTCGCCCAGCCCCGAGGGGGTCGGCAGCCGCTCCGGGACGTCCGTCAGCGGGCGCCCCGAGGCCTCCCACTTGACCCCGTTGAACTCGTCCAGCGCCAGGATCCGCAGGTACTGCTCGCCGAGCTGCGGGCTGTCCGTCCGGTACCTGAGGACGACCCGGTTGTCCTGCGCGTTCAGGCTGCTCTGGAGCGAGACCAGCGGGTTCACCGCCGAGATCGTCCCGCCGCCGCCATCCGAGGCCGGGTCGTCGCCCGGTGTGCCCAGCATCCCGCCGCCGAGCGTCGGCAGCGCGACCGGCACCACCAGCGCCACGCCCAGCGCGACCGCGCCGATGCGGCGTCCGGTGCGCACCGGGGCGACGGGCTTGCCGCCGCCGGAGCCGCCGCCGTAGCCGGAGGCGGCCGACACCCGCGCGTTCGGGGCCGCGCCGAAGACCCGGCCCCACTGGGCGAGGCGGTCGCGGCCCTCGGACAGCAGAAGCATCAGGTATCCGCCGCCGGCCAGCAGGAAGGAGAACCACGCGCCGCCCTGCCCGGACGTGCCGACGAGCCCGGCGGCCACCGAGTACAGCGCCAGCAGCGGCAACCCGGCCGCGGCGGCCGTACGCATCGTCACCGCCAGCACGTCCACCAGCAGCCCGATGAGCAGCACCCCGGACAGCAGCAGCAGCCGGATGCCGTCCGTCACCGGGGCCGGTATCGCGAACTCGCCGACGTCCTGGACACCCTGCTGGAACAGCGCCCCGAAGTCGGTCACCAGGAAGGCCAGTGGCCCGCTCCCGGTGGACTCGCCCTTCCCCGCGAACAGGAAGGCCAGCAGCAGCAGCGACACCAGCAGTTGCGCCGCCACGGTCAGCGACCGGGCCAGCGGAATCCGCCGGGCCCCCGCCCCCACGCCGCTCTGCACCGCCAGCAGCAGCGCCGCCTGGAGCAGCCAGCCCGAGGACTCCATCAGCGGGGCCAGTGACCACGAGGTCAGCAGCGTCGCCAGCACCGCGAACAGCGTCAGCCGTGCTTGACCGCTCATGCCCAGCCTCCGGAGGTTCCCGTGCCGAGGGGAGCGTTCCCGGCCTGCCGCCACAACTCGCCGTACGTGGCGCCGGGCGGTACGGCCAGCGCCGTCCACCCCGCGTCCCGCAGCCTGCGCAGCCGCTCTTCCACCCGCGAGGGCGCTCCCGCCCAGCTCGCGGAGTCCAGTACGAACGCCACGGCGCCCGCGCAACGCTGACGCATCCGTGCCGCCATCTCGCTCTGTACGTCGTCAAGGTCGCCGAAGAAGGCGATGAGCAGCCCGTCGCCACCGGAGGCACCGAAGCCCCCACCCCCGCCGCGCAGGGCGTCGTAGGCGCGGGAGAGCCCGGATCCGTCCGAGTGGCCCACGATCGCCAGCGTGTCCATCATCAGCCCGGCGGCCTCGGCGGACTCCTGGCCGCCACCGCCCTGGCCGGGTCCGGAGTCGCCGGAGTCGGTCAGCAGGCGCACCGAGAACCCCTGTTCGAGGAGGTGCAGCAGGGTGGAGGCAGCGCCCGACACGGCCCACTCGAAGGCGGAGTCGGGGCCCGCGCCCTGGTACGCGAGGTGGCGGGTGTCCAGCAGGACGGTGGCCTTGCTGCGCTGCGGCTGCTCCTCGCGGCGCACCATCAGCTCGCCGTAGCGGGCGGTGGAGCGCCAGTGCACCCGGCGCAGGTCGTCGCCGCGCCGGTAGCCGCGCGGGATCACGTCGTCGTCCCCGGCCAGGGCCAGGGAGCGGCGGCTGCCGTCGCCGTAGCCGTTGGCCTCGCCGGTCATCCGGACCGGGGGCAGGGGCTCGGTGCGCGGGATGACCGTGAGGGTGTCGTAGGTGCTGAAGGAGCGGGTCAGCTCGACCAGCCCGAAGGGGTCGGTCAGCCGCAGCTGGAGCGGGCCCAGCGGATAGCGTCCGCGCAGGTCGGAGCGGACCCGGTAGGACACCTCGCGGCGTCCGCCCGCCTCGACCCGGTCCAGGACGAAGCGGGGCCGCGGCCCCAGTACGTAGGGCACCCGGTCCTGGAGCATCAGCAGGCCCGTGGGCAGCCGGGAGACGTTCTCCAGGCGCAGCTTGACCCGGGCCTCGCCTCCGGCGGGCACCCGCATCGGAGTCAGCCGGCGGCTGCCGGAGACGCGGTAGCGGGTGCGGTGCAGGGCCAGCACGCAGACCAGGGGAAGTACGACGAGCAGCAGCCCGACCCGCAGCAGCTGGCCCTGGCCGAGTACGTACGCACATACGGCGGCGGCGGCTCCGGCGGCCAGGAACGAGCGGCCGCGGGTGGTCAGCCCGGCCAGCGAGGCGCGCAGCCCGCCGGGATCCTTGACCTGCCCGCCGGCGCCGCGCGGGGCACCGGCGCTCATCAGAAGCCCCGGATGCCCGCGCCGGGCGGCATCTCGCCGCGGGCCTGCGCGGCGGGAACGGGGGTGCGCTGGAGGATGTCGTGGACGACCTGCTCGGCGCTGCGGCGGTTGAGCTGCGCCTGCGCGGTGGGCAGCAGCCGGTGTGCGAGGACGGGCGCGGCCAGCGCCTGGACGTCGTCGGGCAGGACGTAGTCCCGGCCGGCCAGCGCCGCGGAGGCCTTCACGGCGCGCAGCAGGTGCAGGGTGGCGCGGGGCGAGGCGCCCAGGCGCAGGTCCGGGTGGCTGCGGGTGGCGGAGACCAGGTCGACCACGTAGCGGCGTACGGGCTGGGCCACGTACACCTCGCGGACGGCCTCGATCAGCTTGACGATGTCGTGGGCGTGCGCGACGGCCGTGAGGTCGTCGAGCGGGGAGAGCCCGCCGTGCACGTCGAGCATCTGGAGCTCGGCCTCGGGGCTGGGGTAGCCGACGGAGACACGGGCCATGAAGCGGTCGCGCTGGGCCTCGGGGAGCGGGTAGGTGCCCTCCATCTCCACCGGGTTCTGGGTGGCGACGACCATGAAGGGGCTGGGCAGGGTGTACGTGGTGCCGTCGATGGTGACCTGGCGTTCCTCCATCGACTCCAGCAGCGCCGACTGGGTCTTGGGGGAGGCGCGGTTGATCTCGTCGCCGATGACGATCTGCGCGAAGATCGCGCCCGGCTTGAACTCGAACTCGCGGCGCTGCTGGTCGTAGATGCTGACGCCGGTGATGTCGGAGGGCAGCAGGTCCGGGGTGAACTGGATGCGCTGCACCGAGCAGTCGATGGACTTGGCGAGCGTCTTGGCGAGCATGGTCTTGCCGACGCCGGGGACGTCCTCGATCAGCAGGTGGCCTTCGGCGAGCAGTACGGTCAGCGCGAGGCGCACGACCTCGGGCTTGCCCTCGATCACGCTCTCGACCGAGTGCCGGACCCGGTCGGCCGTGCTCGTCAGATCCGCGAGGCTCGCTCGGTCGTCATACGTGGTCACCTGGTTCTCCTCGGCCCTTTCCCAGGGCCGACGCCCTTGGCGCATGAACCGGCCCACCCCAACGGACGCCCTCCCGGAGGGGTTCCGGGTGGCGTCTTCCCCGCATTCTTGACGGCGTCACGGCCTTGTGTCACTCAAGAGGCCGGATCGATCTCCCGCAGGAGGCCGGTGTGCACGTCGAAGACGAAGCCTCGCACATCGTCGCGGTGGGGCAGGAACGGGTTCGTCCGAACCCGCTGCATGGACTGGCGGACGTCCTGGTCCACGTCGCGGAAGGCCTCGACGGCCCAGGCGGGGCGCTGGCCGACCTCGTCCTCCAGCTCGTGCCGGAAGTCCTCGGTCAGGCTTTCGAGACCGCAGCCGGTGTGGTGGATGAGGATCACCGCGCGGGTGCCCAGCGCCCGCTGGCTGATGGTGAGCGAGCGGATGGTGTCGTCGGTGACCACCCCGCCCGCGTTGCGGATGGTGTGGCAGTCGCCGAGTTCCAGGCCCAGGGCGGCGTGCAGGTCGAGCCGGGCGTCCATACAGGCCACGACGGCCACGCGCAGGACCGGCCGGGCGTCCATGCCGGGGTCGACGAACTGCGCGGCGTACTTTCGGTTCGCGGCCACCAGCCGGTCGATGACGGAGTCGCCGCTGGGCGCCTGAGGTGCGGAATGGGCGGGCAGGGATGCGGAAGGCGTCATGGATACGACGTTAATGGTCACACCTCGCAACGGCATGGAGTGAGGGCGGACAAAGAAGGTCAACCAGGCTTGTTGTGAGCTAACCCACAGGGGTGAGGCGGATGCCGCTGTTCGGGCGATTCGCGGCTTTTACGGGTTCCCTCCGAGCGGGGCGCACCGGGCGCGGGGCGGTTCGTTGACCGTGGCGACCGTTGCACTAAAGTGACGAGAACCGGCCGGAGCCCGGCCCTCACCGGCCGCCCGGCCCCCTGGTAAAACTCCGCGTGCGCGGCGCGGCGTATGCCTGCCGCGCCGTTATCTGAGAGGGCGCTTTGACTAGCGAGTCCCGACATGTCCCGGTGATGCTCCAGCGGTGCCTGGACCTGTTGGCCCCGGCGCTGGAGAGGCCGGGGGCCGTCGTCGTCGACTGCACCCTCGGCCTCGGCGGCCACAGCGAGGCCCTGCTCACCCGGTTCCCCGACGTACACCTGATCGGCCTCGACCGCGACAAGGAGGCCCTGCGGCTCTCCGGCGAGCGGCTCGCGCGCTTCGGCGACCGGGTCACCCTCGTCCACGCGATCTACGCCGACCTCGCCGAGGTGCTGGACAACCTGGGCATCCCGACCGTCCAGGGCATCCTCTTCGACCTGGGCGTCTCCTCCATGCAGCTCGACGAGGCCGACCGCGGGTTCGCGTACGCGCAGGACGCGCCACTGGACATGCGCATGGACCAGACGACGGGCATCAGCGCCGCCGAGGTCCTCAACACGTACCCGCCGGGCGAGCTCGTGCGGATCCTGCGCCAGTACGGCGAGGAGAAGCAGGCCAAGCGGATCGTGTCCGCGGTCGTCCGGGAGCGGGAGAAGGAACCCTTCACCAACAGCGCGCGACTCGTCGAGCTGATCCGCGACGCGCTGCCGCAGGCGGCCAAGCGCACCGGCGGCAACCCGGCCAAGCGGACCTTCCAGGCCCTGCGCATCGAGGTCAACGGCGAACTGTCCGGGCTGGAGCGGGCCATCCCGGCGGCGGTCGACCGCATCGCCGTCGGCGGCCGGATCGCGGTGCTCTCGTACCACTCCCTGGAGGACCGCCTCGTGAAGCAGGTCTTCGCGGCGGGCGCCGCCTCCACGGCGCCGCCGGGACTGCCGGTGGTGCCGGAGAAGTACCAGCCGAAGCTGAAGCTGCTGACGCGCGGCGCGGAACTGCCGACCGAGGAGGAGATCGCCGAGAACCGGCGAGCCGCCCCGGCCCGGTTCCGCGGGGTCGAACGCATCCGGGAGGCGCGGCTGTGACGGCCGCGGGCCGTGGCGGCCGGGCCGGCAAGGTGGCCACGCTGACCCGCGGGCAGGCGGCCCGCCTCGGCCGGGTGGCGCGGCCCGGGTCCGCGTCCGGGCCCGGCGCCGGGCGGCGTGGCGGCCCGGCGGGCCAGGCGGCGCGGATGCCGTTCGTCCTGCTGGTCGTGGCCCTGCTCGGTGGCGGGCTGATCAGCCTGCTCCTGCTGAACTCGGCGCTGAACGAGGGCTCCTTCCAGCTGAGCAAGCTGAAGAAGGAGACCACCGCCCTCACCGACGAGGAACAGGCGCTCCAACGGGACGTCGACGGGTACTCGGCCCCGGACGCGCTTCAGCGACGTGCCCACGAGCTGGGCCTGGTGCCGGGCGGCAGCCCCGTCTTCATCGGCCCGGACGGCAAGATCGCGGGCTCCGTCTCGACGGCGGAGGCCCCGGCTCCGCCGGCCCCGCCGGCTCCGCCGGCTTCCCCCGGTCCGTCCGCGCCCGCGGCCGCGTCGGCCGTACCCAGCCCGGCCGGGTCCCCCCAGCCCGCGCAGCCCACCCCCGATCCAGGCAGGTGACGTCGTGACGCCGATGGCAGGCGGTTCCGGCGGGCCCGGGCGCAGCCCTGCGGGGCCGCTCCCCGCCCCGCCCTTCCCCCGTTCGCTGGGCTCCGCCCAGACCCTCCCCCAGCTACCGCTGGGGGTGCCCCCTGCCTCAAGCGCCGGCGGGGCTGGAAGTGCCGCCGCGCGGCAATCCAGCCCGGTGGCGCCTGCCGCGCAGCGCGCACCTCAGGGCCTACGCCGGCCACATCAAGCCCCGCCGGCGACCCCGGCGCGGGGTCCGGGGCGGAGCCCCGGGAAGCCCGGGCGCAGCCCGGGGGCGCTTGCGCGGCGGCCCCGCACGGCGGTGGACGCGTGAGCCCCCAGGAGCCGCGGCGGCGCGTCCCCGGCCCCGCTGGCCGGGCTCGGGCGAGCGCCCGCCCGGCCTCGCGCCCGGCGACCCGGCGGCCCACCGCGCCCCGCCCGCCGCACACCATCCGGCTCGGCAGCCCCAAGCCCCGGCTGCGGCTGGTCAGCGTGGGCCTGACCCTCGTCATGCTCGCCTTCGTCGTCCGGCTCCTCCAGGTGCAGGCCGTCGACGCCTCGGCGTATTCCGCCAAGGCCACCGAGAACCGGTTCGCCAGCTACACCCTGGCCGCCGAGCGCGGCGAGATCACCGACCGCAAGGGCGTCGCCCTGGCCACCAGCGTCGACGCGTACGACATCACCGCCGACCCGAAGATGTTCACGCCGCAGGAGAGCAAGGCCCCCGACGCCCCGGAGCAGGCCGCGGCCCTCCTCGCGCCGATCCTCGGCAAGGACGCCAAGGAGCTCACGGCCCGCCTGAAGACCGAGAACACCCGCTACGTCGTCCTGGCCCGCCGCCAGACCCCTCAGGTCTGGAACCAGATCAAGGACCTCAAGCGGCTCTTCGCGGAGAAGGCGGACGCCGACAAGAAGAAGAACGGCCCCGGCGCCAACGTCATCGCCGGCGTGTTCAACGAGAACAGCAGCAAGCGCGTGTACCCGAACGGCGCGCTCGCCGCCGGGATACTGGGCTACGTCAACGCCGAGGGCAAGGGCGGCGGCGGCCTGGAGTCCTCCCTCGACAAGAAGCTGGCCGGCAAGGACGGCGAGCTCACGTACGCCCAGTCCGGCGGCCGTCGCGTCCCCACCGCGGGGTCCCGGGAGAAGCCCGCCGTACCCGGCGACGACATCGAGCTGACCATCGACCGTGACATCCAGTGGGCGGCGCAGAGCGCCATCACCGAGCAGGTCGAGAAGTCCGGCGCCGACCGGGGCTACGTCATCGTCCAGGACACCGACACCGGCGAGGTGCTGGCCATGGCCAACGCCCCCGGCTTCGACCCCAACGACCTGAGCCGGGCCAGCTCCGCCGCCATGGGCAACGCCGCCCTCCAGGACGTGTACGAGCCCGGCTCCACCGCCAAGGTGATGTCGATGGCCGCCGTGCTGGAGGAGAAGAAGGCAACCCCCGCCACCCACGTCGAGGTCCCCAACCGACTGCACCGCGGCGACCGGCTGTTCAAGGACGACATCGACCACCCGACCTGGTACCTGACCCTCAACGGGGTCCTCGCCAAGTCCTCCAACATCGGGACCATCCTGGCCACCGGCCAGCTCGGCCCCACCCAGACCGAGGCGAACAAGGTCCTGCACTCCTACCTGACCAAGTTCGGCATCGGGCAGCCCACCGGCCTGGACTACCCGGGCGAATCCCGCGGCATCCTCGCCAAGCCCGAGGACTGGTCCACCTCCCAGCAGTACACGATCCCCTTCGGCCAGGGCCTGTCCCTCAACGCGATGCAGGCGGCCTCCGTCTACTCGACCATCGCCAACGGCGGTGTCCGTATCGAGCCGACCCTGGTACGCGGCTCCAAGGGCCCCGACGGCCGCTTCACGCCGGCCCCGGCACCCGAACAGACCCGCGTGGTCAGCCCGGAGACCGCCAAGACCCTCGCCGAGATGCTCGAATCCGTGGTCGACGACCAGGAGGGAACCGGCACCAAGGCGCGGATCCCCGGCTACCGGGTCGGCGGCAAGACCGGCACCTCCAACCGGGTGGATCCGGCCACGGGCCGCTACAAGGGCTACACCGCCTCCTTCGCCGGTTTCGCGCCGGCCGACAACCCGCGCGTCACCGTCTACTGCGCCATCCAGAACCCCACCAAGGGCAGTTACTTCGGCGGCCAGATCTGCGGGCCGATCTACAAGACCGTCATGGAGTTCGCGCTCAAGACCCTCCGGGTCGCGCCCACCGGCACCGCCCCCGCCGGGCTCCCGGTGACCTTCGACCCCGGCCCTCGGCCCCCCGCCCCGAACACCGCGCAGCCCAGTCCACAGCCCGGACAGTGAACCGACCGCCCCAGCCAGAAATGCGTGAGGCACCTCAGTGACAACCATCACCCCCGAACCGGGGAACCAGTCGGCCGCCGAAGCCCAGGGCGGGCCCTCGCTTCGCGGGCGGCCCGCCGCGCCCGGTACGCTCACCGCCGTGCCTCACGCTGATCAGCCCAGAACCGCCGAGAAAGACGCCCCGGCAGCGCCGCCGGGAGCGCCCAGGCCCCTGTCCGCCCGCCCGACCCCCCTGGGCGAGCTGGCCACCCTGCTGGGCCTCCCCGAGTCAGGCGCCACGCGGATCACCGGCATCACGCACGACTCCCGTGCCGTACGCCCCGGCGACCTGTACGCGGCCCTGCCCGGCGCCCGGATGCACGGCGCGGAGTTCGCCGCCCAGGCGGCCGCCCTCGGCGCCGCCGCCGTGCTGACCGACCCGGCGGGCGCCGAACTCGCCGCCGCGACCGGCCTGCCGGTGCTCACCGTCGACGACCCGCGCGGCCGGCTGGGAGAGCTGGCCGCCGAGATCTACGGCCGCCCGGGGAAGGCCCTGCTCCAGCTCGGCATCACCGGCACCTCCGGCAAGACCACCACCGCGTACCTCGTCGAAGGCGGGCTGCGCGCGGCGGGCCGCAGCACCGGACTCGTCGGCACCGTCGAGATGCGCATCGGCGACGAGCGCATCAAGTCCGAGCGCACCACCCCCGAGGCCACCGACCTCCAGGCCCTGTTCGCCGTCATGCGCGAACGCGGCGTCGAGGCCGTGGCGATGGAGGTGTCCAGCCACGCGCTGGTCCTGGGCCGGGTCGACGGCTGCGTCTTCGACGTCGCCGTCTTCAACAACCTCAGCCCGGAACACATGGAGTTCCACACCGGCATGGAGGACTACTTCCAGGCCAAGGCCCAGCTCTTCACCGAGCGCCGGGCCCGCCTCGGAGTGGTCAACATCGACGACGAGTACGGCCGCCGCCTCGCGAAGGAGGCGCCGATCCCGGTCATCACCTTCTCCGCCGCGGGCGATGCGGCCGCCGACTGGCATGCCGAGGACGTGGTCTTCGGAGCAGCGGACTCCACCCTGACCCTCGTCGGCCCGGAAGGACAGCGCGTACGGGCCACCGCCCCGCTGCCCGGCCCGTTCAACGTCGCCAACACCGTCGCCGCGATCGTCACGCTCGCCGCCGCCGGACTCGACCCGCAGACCGCCGCCGACGGCGTCGCCGCGGTCCCGGGAGTCCCCGGCCGGCTGGAGCGGGTGGACGCGGGACAGCCGTACCTGGCCGTCGTCGACTACGCCCACAAGACGGACGCCGTCGAATCGGTGCTGCGGGCGCTGCGCGAGGTCACCACGGGCAGGCTGCACGTCGTGCTCGGATGCGGCGGCGACCGCGACACCACCAAGCGCGGCCCGATGGGCGCCGCGGCCGCCCGGTACGCCGACGTGGCCGTCCTGACCTCCGACAACCCCCGCTCCGAGGACCCGCTCGCGATCCTCGCCGCGATGTTGGAAGGCGCCGTCTCCGTACCGCCCGCCGAGCGCGCCACCGTCCTCATCGACGCCGACCGGGCGGCGGCCATCGCCGCGGCCGTCGCGCGCGCCGAGCCCGGCGACACCGTGCTCGTCGCGGGCAAGGGCCACGAGCAGGGCCAGGAGACGGCCGGCGTCGTACGCCCCTTCGACGACCGCGCCGTGCTGCGCGCGGCGATCGAGACCCAGCAGCTCCGTGCCCGACAGGCCGAGGTGGACCAGTGATCGCCCTTTCCCTCGCCGAGATCGCCGACATCACCGGCGGGCGGCCCCACGACATACCGGACCCCTCGGTGCGGATCACCGGCCCCGTCGTCATCGACTCCCGCCAGGTTGAGGCCGGGAGCCTCTTCGCCGCCTTCGACGGCGAGCACGTGGACGGCCACGACTACGCCGAGCGCGCGGTCCTCGCCGGCGCCGCGGCCGTCCTCGCCGCCCGCCCCGTGGGAGTCCCGTCGATCGTCGTCCCCGACGTGGAGAAGGCGCTCGGCGCCCTCGCCCGCGCCGTCGTCGAGCGCCTCGGCACCGACGTGGTGGCCCTGACCGGCTCGGCCGGCAAGACCTCCACCAAGGACCTGATCGCCCAGGTGCTCCAGCACCACGCGCCCACCGTGTGGACGCCGGGCTCGCTCAACAACGAGATCGGCCTGCCGCTCACGGCCCTGAAGGCCACCGAGGAGACCCGGCACCTGGTGCTGGAGATGGGCGCCCGCGGTGTCGGCCACATCGCCTACCTCACCGGCCTGACCCCGCCGCGCATCGGCCTCGTCCTCAACGTCGGCACCGCCCACATCGGCGAGTTCGGCGGCCGCGAGCAGATCGCACAGGCCAAGGGGGAACTGGTCGAGGCCCTCCCGGGGGAGGCCGACGGCGGAGTCGCCGTACTCAACGCGGACGACCTCCTCGTACGCGCGATGGCCACCCGCACGAAGGCCCGTACGGTGCTCTTCGGCGAGGCCGCGGACGCCGACGTACGGGCCACCGAGGTGCGCATGACGCCCGCGGGACAGCCCTCCTTCACACTCCACACACCGACCGGGTGCGGTGATGTGACCTTGCGGCTGTACGGTGAGCACCACGTGTCGAACGCGCTCGCCGCGGCGGCCGTCGCCCATGTACTGGGCATGTCCGCCCAGGAGATCGCCTCCGCGCTCTCCGAGGCGGGCACGCTGTCCCGGTGGCGGATGGAGGTCACCGAGCGGGCGGACGGCGTCACGATCGTCAACGACGCCTACAACGCGAACCCCGAGTCCATGCGGGCCGCTCTGCGCGCACTCGCCGCGATGGGTGGCGCCGCCAGGGCGAACGGGGGACGTACGTGGGCAGTGCTCGGCCCCATGGCCGAACTCGGTGACGCATCGCTGGCCGAGCACGACGCGGTGGGACGGCTTGCCGTCCGGCTCAACGTGAGCAGGCTCGTCGCAGTCGGGGGCAGGGAAGCGTCCTGGCTGCAACTGGGCGCATATAACGAGGGTTCGTGGGGTGATGAGTCGGTGCTCGTGTCCGACGCACAGGCGGCGGTCGACCTGCTGCGCAGTGAACTGCGCCCGGGTGACGTCGTGCTGGTGAAGGCTTCCAGGTCGATCGGCCTGGAGCGGGTGGCGCTGGCGTTGCTGGAGCGCGAGGGCGAGGTCGCCGACCGATGAGGCAGATTCTGTTCGCCGGCGTCATCGGCCTGTTCCTTACGCTCATCGGTACCCCGCTGCTGATCAAGCTGCTGGCCCGCAAGGGCTACGGCCAGTTCATCCGCGACGACGGCCCGCGCGGCCACGCCGGGAAGAAGGGCACGCCCACCATGGGCGGCATCTCCTTCATCCTGGCGACGCTCATCGCGTACGCCCTGACGAAGGTGATCACCTCCAGCGAGCCGACCTTCTCGGGTCTGCTGGTCCTGTTCCTGATGGCCGGCATGGGCGTGGTCGGTTACCTCGACGACTACATCAAGATCGTCAAGCGGCGTTCGCTCGGCCTGCGGGCCAAGGCGAAGATGTCCGGCCAGCTGATCGTGGGCATCGCCTTCGCGGTGCTCGCGCTCCAGTTCAAGGACTCCCGCGGGCTCACCCCGGCCTCCACCAAGCTGTCGTTCGTCACGGACTTCGGCTGGTCGATCGGCCCAGTGCTGTTCGTGGTCTGGGCCCTGTTCATGATCCTGGCGATGTCCAACGGCGTGAACCTGACCGACGGTCTGGACGGCCTGGCCACCGGCGCCGCCGTGATGGTCTTCGGCGCCTACACCTTCATCGGCGTCTGGCAGTTCCAGGAGTCCTGCATCAACGCGCAGACCCTGACGAACCCCAACGCCTGCTTCGAGGTGCGCGACCCGCTGGACCTCGCGGTGGTCGCCTCCGCCCTGATGGGATCCTGCTTCGGCTTCCTGTGGTGGAACACCTCGCCCGCCAAGATCTTCATGGGCGACACCGGTTCGCTCGCGCTCGGCGGCGCGCTCGCGGGCCTCGCCATCTGCTCCCGTACGGAGCTCCTGATGGCCCTGCTCGGCGGCCTCTTCGTGCTCATCACGATGTCGGTCGTCATCCAGGTCGGCTCCTTCAAGATGACCGGCAAGCGCGTCTTCCGGATGGCTCCGCTCCAGCACCACTTCGAACTCAAGGGGTGGTCCGAAGTCCTTGTCGTGGTCCGCTTCTGGATCATCCAGGGCATGTGCGTGATCGTGGGTCTCGGTCTCTTCTACGCGGGATGGGCAGCCGACAAGTGACCTCCTGGCAGGGCAAGAACATCACCGTCGCCGGCCTCGGCGTGAGCGGCATCAGTGCCGCCCGCGCCCTGGCCGGCCTCGGCGCGCGGGTGACCGTCGTCGACAACGGAGACGGCGATGCGCACCGCGCGCGGGCCGCCGAACTCGCGGAGCAGGGCATCGAGGTCCGCCTCGGCCACCTGGAAGGCGGCGCCCCGGCGGGAGAGGTGCTGCCCGAGGGCACGGACCTCGTGGTCACCTCGCCGGGCTGGAAGCCCGACAGCCCGCTGTTCGAGGCCGCCGCCGCGGCGGGTGTGGACGTCGTGGGCGACGTCGAGATCGCCTGGCAGCTGCGCGGCCCCGACGCCGCGCCGTGGCTCGCGATCACCGGGACCAACGGCAAGACCACCACCACCCAGATGCTCGCGTCGATCCTGGAGGCCGCCGGCCTGCGGACCGCCGCCGTCGGCAACATCGGCACGCCGATCATCGACGTGGTGACCGGCGAGGAGAAGTACGACGTACTCGCCGTCGAACTCTCCAGCTACCAGCTGCACTGGGCGCCTTCGGTACGCGCCCACTCGGCGGTCGTGCTCAACCTGGCCCCGGACCACCTCGACTGGCACGGCTCCATGGAGGCCTACGCCGCCGACAAGGGCCGGATCTACGAGGGCAACACGGTCGCCTGCGTCTACAACGTGGCCGACCCGCAGACCGAGAAGCTCGTCGAGAACGCCGACGTCGAAGAGGGCTGCCGGGCGATCGGCTTCACCCTCGGTGCCCCCGGCCCCTCCATGCTCGGGGTGGTCGACGGCATCCTCGTGGACCGCGCCTTCGTGGAGAACCGGCAGAAGAACGCCCAGGAGCTCGCGCAGGTCGAGGACGTCAACCCGCCCGCCCCGCACAACATCGCCAACGCGCTCGCCGCGGCGGCCCTGGCCCGCGCCTTCGGCGTCGAGCCGCGCGCGGTCCGCGAGGGCCTGCGCGCCTTCCGCCCCGACGCGCACCGGGTCTCCTACGTCGACGAGGTCGGCGGGGTCAGGTACATCGACGATTCCAAGGCCACCAACACGCATGCCGCCGAGGCCTCCCTCGCGGCCTTCGAGCCGGTCGTCTGGATCGCCGGAGGCCTCGCCAAGGGCGCGACCTTCGACGAGCTCGTGCGCAAGTCGGCGAAGCGGCTGCGGGGCGTCGTACTGATCGGCGCCGACCGGGCGCTGATCGCCGAGGCGCTGGCGCGACACGCGCCCGAGGTCCCGGTCGTCGACCTCGACCGGACCGACACTGGGGCGATGCTCGCAGCGGTCCGGGAAGCGGCCCGGCTCGCCGAGCCCGGCGACACGGTCCTGCTGGCACCTGCCTGTGCCTCGATGGACATGTTCGCGAACTACAACAAGCGTGGGGACGCATTCGCCGACGCGGTGCGCGAACTGGCCGCCGGGAGCGCTGCCGACACGGCCTAGGCCGAGGGCTCCGGGACAGGTTCCCTCCGGCCGGCTGCTCGCCTCGTACGAGTGGAGGGGAAGATCACAGATGCCGGCCAAGCAGATGCTGCCGGGGCGGCGGCCGTCCGCCGTGAAGGCGCGGGGCCGGGGGCGCCCGGCGGCCAGCGCGAAGCGGCCCGCCCGGCGCGGGCCGGTGGAGCGGTTCCGGCGTACGCAGCGGCAGTTGCGCAAGGCCTGGGACCGGCCGCTCACCGCGTATTACCTGATTTTCGGCAGTTCCCTGCTCATCACCGTGCTCGGTCTGGTGATGGTCTACTCGGCGTCCATGATCAAGGCCCTCCAGCTGGGCCTGGGAGACGCGTACTTCTTCAAGAAGCAGTTCCTGGCCGCCCTCATCGGCGGCGTCCTGCTGCTGGCCGCCTCGCGCATGCCGGTCAAATTGCACCGTGCAATGTCGTACCCGGTACTCGCCGGAACCCTGTTTCTGATGGTCCTGGTCCAGATCCCCGGGATAGGGGTCTCGATCAACGGCAACCAGAATTGGATTTCCCTTGGCGGTCCGTTCATGCTCCAGCCCAGCGAGTTCGGCAAACTTGCGCTGATCCTGTGGGGCGCCGACCTGCTGGCCCGCAAGGGCGACAAGGGGCTGCTGAGCCAGTGGAAGCACCTCCTGGTGCCGCTGGTCCCGGTGGCCTTCCTGCTGCTCGGGCTGATCATGCTGGGCGGCGACATGGGCACCACGATGATCCTGGGGGCCATCCTGTTCGGCCTGCTGTGGCTCGCGGGCGCCCCCACGCGGCTGTTCGTGGGCGTGCTGGCCTTCGCGGGTGTGATCGTCGCACTGCTGATCAAGACCAGCCCGCACCGGATGGACCGGCTGGAGTGCCTCGGTGCGACAGAACCGGGCAAGAACGACCTTTGCTGGCAGGCCGTCCACGGGATCTACGCCCTCGCATCCGGTGGTTGGTTCGGTTCCGGGCTCGGTGCCAGTGTGGAAAAATGGGGGCAACTGCCCGAGGCCCACACGGACTTCATCTTTGCCATCACCGGTGAGGAACTGGGCCTGGCGGGGACGCTGTCGGTGCTCGCCCTCTTCGCGGCTCTAGGCTATGCGGGTATCCGCGTGGCCGGACGCACGGAGGACTCCTTCGTACGGTATGCCGCGGGAGGCGTGACCACGTGGATCACGGCCCAGGCCGTGATCAACATCGGTGCGGTGCTCGGTCTTCTGCCGATCGCCGGGGTCCCGCTCCCGCTGTTCTCCTACGGAGGCTCAGCCCTGCTGCCGACCATGTTCGCGGTCGGACTGCTCATCGCCTTCGCGCGGGAGGAGCCGGCGGCGCGTGCGGCGCTCGCGATGCGACAGCCGAGATCCGGCTGGAAGCGGAGCGGGCCGATATGGAAGTCGATGAGACGGCGCGTCAAGAAGCGTCCGTCCGGAGAGCGGTGAATTTCGGTGCATGTCGTACTCGCCGGTGGGGGGACCGCCGGCCACATTGAGCCGGCGCTCGCCCTCGCGGACGCCCTGCGCAGGCAGGACCCTTCTGTGGGCATCACCGCCCTCGGCACGGAACGCGGACTGGAGACCCGCCTTGTGCCGGAACGCGGTTACGAGCTGGGCTTGATCCCCGCCGTGCCGCTGCCCCGCAAGCCAACGCCCGAGCTGATCACCGTCCCGGGACGGCTGCGCGGCACGATCAAGGCCGCCGAGCAGATCCTGGAGCGCACCAAGGCCGACTGTGTCGTCGGCTTCGGCGGCTACGTGGCGCTGCCCGGCTACCTCGCCGCCAAGCGGCTCGGGGTGCCGATCATCGTCCACGAGGCCAACGCCCGGCCGGGACTGGCCAACAAGATCGGCTCCCGGTACGCGCACGCCGTCGCGGTCTCGACCCCCGACAG
Organism: Streptomyces sp. NPDC003042; assembly: GCF_053591315.1. Lineage (NCBI taxonomy): Bacteria > Bacillati > Actinomycetota > Actinomycetes > Kitasatosporales > Streptomycetaceae > Streptomyces > Streptomyces sp. NPDC003042. The sequence continues at coordinate 59,881 of NZ_JBSFTP010000027.1, read as the reverse complement.
CAAGCTGCGCGGTGCCCGCTACGTGGGTATCCCGCTGCGCCGGTCGATCTCGACCCTGGACCGGGCCGCCGTCCGTCCCGAGGCGCGGGCCGCCTTCGGGCTGGACCCGAACCTGCCCACGCTGCTGGTCTCCGGCGGCTCCCAGGGAGCCCGCCGCCTCAACGAGGTGATCCAGCAGGTCGCGCCGGTCCTCCAGCGCTCCGGCATCCAGATCCTGCACGCGGTCGGGCCCAAGAACGAACTGCCGCGTGTCGACAACATGCCCGGGATGCCGCCCTATGTGCCGGTACCGTACGTGGACCGGATGGATCTCGCGTACGCCGCCGCCGACATGATGCTGTGCCGTGCGGGCGCGATGACCGTCGCCGAGCTCTCCGCCGTCGGACTGCCGGCCGCCTACGTACCGCTGCCGATCGGCAACGGCGAACAGCGGCTCAACGCCCAGCCGGTGGTCAAGGCGGGCGGCGGCCTGCTCGTGGACGACGCGGAACTGACGCCCGAGTGGGTGCTCGGCCAGGTCCTCCCGGTGCTGTCCGATCCGCACCGCCTCTACGAGATGTCCCGCGCCGCCGCCGAATTCGGCCGACGGGACGCCGACGACCTGCTCGTCGCGCTCGTCTACGAGGCGATCGCGGCACGCAGAGCCCGCTGAGGCGCAGAGCACTGACCCAGGAGGCACAGGAGTGGCCGGAGCGACGACCGCCCAGCGCGGCACACCCAAGCCGTCGAAGTCGTCGAAGAGATCCGGCCCGCGGGGCCCCGGTGGCGGAAGGACGCGCCGGGTCCTCGTGCTGGTCTGCCTCGCCGCCGCGGTGCTCCTCGCCGTCGGCGGCACCTGGGTGCTCTACGGCTCCTCCTGGCTCCGTGTCGAGAAGGTCACGGCCACCGGTACCGAGGTGCTCACCCCCGAGCAGGTCCTCTCCGCCGCGGCCGTGCCCCTCGGCGCCCCCCTGGCGGGCATCGACACCGACGAGATCGCCGTCCGGCTGCGCAGTCGGCTGCCCCGCATCGATTCGGTCGATGTGGTGCGGGCCTGGCCGCACGGAATCGGGCTGAAAGTGACGGAACGCAAGCCCGTCCTGCTCATCAAGAAGGACGCGGACTTCATCGAAGTGGACGCATCCGGTGTGCGATTCGACACGGTTCCGAAAGCACCGGCGGGTGTTCCGGTCCTCGAATTGGCCGCCGACCGCTCACCGAGCGCCCGCCGTTTCGACGAACAGCGGCTGTTGAACGAGGCCGTGCGCATCGCCGGAAGCCTTCCGGAGGCCGTCGCCAAGGAGACGGTGCAGGTCACGGTGCGCTCGTACGATTCGGTCGTACTCCAGCTCACCAAGGGGCGTACGGTCGCGTGGGGGAGCGGCGAGCTGGGCGATGCGAAGGGGCGGGCACTGACCGCTCTGCTCAAAGCCTCGCCCAAGGCCGCCCACTTCGACGTGAGCGTCCCCACGGCCCCGGCCGTGTCCGGGAGTTGACGCCTAGTCCAACGCCGACGCACCCTGGTTGGCCAGCGATACGGGTGATCACATAGGGTGAAAAGAAAAACGGGAGGTTCGGCGTGTTCGTTGAACACGCGCTACTTGTCGACTTAGTGTCCTGTTCGGAGAGTCCAAGGAACAGACACACCCTCACCCTAAACTTCAGGGTTAGGGTTCGGGTCGGCGCGTTCGGACCGTCCCACTTTCGGCATCAGTCGTCGCAACGCAGGCCCGCGAGGCGGCGACACGTAACTCGAGGCGAGAGGCCTTCGACGTGGCAGCACCGCAGAACTACCTCGCAGTCATCAAGGTCATCGGTGTCGGCGGCGGTGGTGTCAATGCCATCAACCGAATGATCGAGGTCGGTCTCAAGGGCGTCGAGTTCATCGCCATCAACACGGACGCCCAGGCGCTGTTGATGAGCGACGCCGACGTCAAGCTCGACGTCGGCCGTGAACTGACGCGCGGCCTCGGCGCCGGCGCCAACCCGGCCGTCGGCCGCAAGGCGGCAGAGGACCACCGCGAGGAGATCGAGGAGGTCCTCAAGGGGGCCGACATGGTCTTCGTCACCGCCGGTGAGGGCGGCGGCACCGGCACCGGCGGCGCACCCGTCGTCGCCAACATCGCGCGCTCGCTGGGCGCCCTGACGATCGGTGTGGTCACCCGGCCGTTCACCTTCGAGGGCCGCCGCCGCGCGAACCAGGCGGAGGACGGCATCGCCGAGCTCCGCGAAGAGGTCGACACCCTCATCGTCATCCCCAACGACCGCCTGCTGTCCATCTCGGACCGCCAGGTGAGCGTGCTCGACGCCTTCAAGTCGGCCGACCAGGTCCTGCTCTCCGGCGTCCAGGGCATCACCGATCTCATCACCACCCCGGGTCTGATCAACCTCGACTTCGCCGACGTCAAGTCCGTGATGTCCGAGGCGGGCTCGGCCCTCATGGGGATCGGCTCGGCCCGCGGCGACGACCGCGCGGTGGCCGCCGCCGAGATGGCGATCTCCTCGCCGCTGCTGGAGGCGTCCATCGACGGCGCCCGCGGCGTGCTGCTCTCCATCTCCGGTGGCTCGGACCTCGGTCTCTTCGAGATCAACGAGGCCGCGCAGCTGGTGAGCGAGGCCGCGCACCCCGAGGCGAACATCATCTTCGGTGCCGTCATCGACGACGCGCTCGGCGACGAGGTACGCGTCACCGTGATCGCCGCCGGGTTCGACGGCGGACAGCCCCCGGCCCGCCGGGACAACGTCATCGGCGCCGCGTCCACCAAGCGCGAGGAGCCGGCCCCGACGCCGGTCCGCGCCGCGGAGCCGGTCCGTCCGGCCTTCGGCGGACTCGGTACGGTCACCCCGCGTGAGGACCCCCCGGCGCCGGTCGAGATCCCGGTCGAGGCCGCGGCCCCCGCGCCGCAGGTCCCGACGGCCCGGCCGTACCAGGACAGCCCGGCCGAAGAGCTGGATGTCCCGGACTTCTTGAAGTGACGCTGGAACAGCATCACGAGAACGGCGCCCACTTCGCCTTCACCGACCGGTGGGGCGGAGTGAGCGCCGTTCCGTACGAGGAGCTCAATCTCGGCGGCGCGGTCGGAGACGACCCGGCCGCCGTTCGCGCGAACCGGGCGGCGGCGGCCGACAGGCTGGGCATCGATCCGGACCTGGTGGTCTGGATGAACCAGGTGCACGGGCGGGACGTGGCGGTGGTGGACGGCCCCTGGGCCGCCGGCGAGGCCGAAGGAAACCAGCGGAGTCCCGCGGTGGACGCGGTGGTGACCGCCCGTCGGGGGCCGGCCCTCGCCGTGCTCACCGCCGACTGCACGCCCGTCCTGCTCGCCGACCCCGTCGCCGGGATCGCGGGCGCCGCCCACGCCGGGCGGCCCGGACTGGTCGCCGGGGTGGTGCCCGCCGCGGTCGAGGCGATGGTGGCCCTCGGCGCCGACCCCGGGCGCATGATCGCCCGTACCGGACCCGCCGTCTGCGGTCGCTGCTACGAAGTGCCCGCCGAGATGCGGGAGGCGGTCGCCGCGGTGGTGCCGGCCGCGTGGGCCGAGACGAGCTGGGGCACACCGGCCGTGGACGTGGTCGCCGGAGTGCACGCGCAGTTGGCGCGGGCGGGGGTGGCGTACAGGCACCGTTCGCCGGTCTGCACACTGGAGTCGCGGGACCACTTCTCGTACCGCCGCGACCGGGTGACCGGGCGGCTCGCCGGATATGTGTGGTTGGAACGGATTCATGACAGACCGTAAGTCGGAGATCGCCGAGAACCTCGCGCGGGTGGAGGAACGTATCTTGTCCGCCTGCGCGTCCGCGGGACGCGAGCGGGACGAGGTGACCCTCATCGTGGTCACCAAGACCTATCCGGCGAGCGACGTACGACTGCTGGCGGACCTGGGTGTCCGTCATGTAGCGGAAAACCGCGACCAGGACGCCGCCCCCAAGGCCGCCGCCTGCGCGGATCTGCCGCTCAGCTGGCATTTCGTCGGCCAGTTGCAGACGAACAAAGTCCGTTCCGTGGCGGGATACGCGCATGTGGTGCAGTCCGTCGACCGGCCGAAGCTCGTCACGGCGCTCTCGGCGGCGGCGGAGAGTCACGGCCGGGAACTCGGCTGCCTGGTGCAGATCGCCCTCGACGCCGAGTCGGGGGAGCGCGGGGCCCGGGGCGGAGCCGCGCCCGACCTGCTGCCGGAGTTGGCCGACCTCGTGGCCGGCGCGCCCGGACTGAGGATCGACGGTCTCATGACCGTGGCCCCGTTGTCCGGGCCGTACGCGGGACGCGAACAGGCTGCCTTCGAGCGGATGATGGAATTGTCGTCCAGCCTGCGCGGGAACCATCCGGCTGCCACGATGGTGTCGGCCGGAATGAGCGCGGACCTGGAACAGGCCGTGCGGGCGGGTGCGACACATGTACGCGTCGGCACTGCGGTACTCGGCGCGAGACCCCGGCTCGGGTAACGTCGCGAAGAAAGTCGGACCACAGCAGAAAATATGGTCATTTCCGCAGATGAGCGGACAGACCAAGTGGATCGCGGGCAGTTGGTGACTTTGGTGACACAGCGACTTCGCTGGCACGGCGACACCTGCGACAGGGCGATCCACCACAGAGCGGAGGACTCGGAGAATGGCCGGCGCGATGCGCAAGATGGCGGTCTACCTCGGCCTCGTGGAGGACGACCGGTACGACAGCCCGGGGTACGACCCCGATGACGAGTTCGAACCCGAGCCCGAGCCGGAGCGTGCCCGGGACCGCCGGCAACAGCCCGTGCACCAACCGCCCGTAACGGACGAACCGGTACGAGCCGTACAGCCCCCGGCGCAGCGGGAGCCCCTCCCAATTCCGGTTGAAAACGGACGTCCAGCGCGAATCGCCCCCGTGGCGTCCATCACACCTGACCGCACCAACCTGGAGAAGAACGCCCCCGTGATCATGCCCAAGGTCGTCTCCGAGCGGGAGCCGTACCGCATCACGACGCTGCACCCCCGGACCTACAACGAGGCCCGTACCATCGGGGAACACTTCCGTGAGGGCACTCCGGTGATCATGAATCTCACGGAGATGGACGACACGGACGCGAAGCGTCTGGTCGACTTCGCCGCCGGCCTCGTGTTCGGCCTGCACGGCAGCATTGAACGCGTGACACAGAAGGTGTTCCTGCTGTCGCCTGCTAACGTCGATGTCACGGCGGAGGACAAGGCCCGCATCGCGGAGGGCGGGTTCTTCAACCAAAGCTAGACCGATCCGTCAGATACGGGACCGGGAACAGAGCGGAAGCAGGGGAGAGGGAAGCGCGGGATGGGCGTCGCACTGCAAGTGGTCTACATCGCGCTGATGTGCTTCCTCATCGTGCTGATCTTCCGACTGGTCATGGACTACGTGTTCCAGTTCGCACGTTCATGGACGCCCGGCAAGGCGATGGTGGTCGTTCTGGAGGCCACCTACACTGTCACCGATCCACCGCTCAAGCTTCTCCGGCGATTCATTCCGCCGTTGCGTCTCGGGGGCGTGGCACTCGACCTGTCCTTCTTCGTTCTGATGATCATCGTTTACATCCTCATCAGTTTCGTGAGCACCGCTGCGAGAAGCGTGTGAACGATGTGCTTCCCCGCAGGCGCGGGGACAGTCCCGATACGGTCTTGCCGACTGCCGACGACTACGTAGAGGTGAAGAAGACATGCCGCTGACCCCTGAGGACGTGCGGAACAAGCAGTTCACGACCGTCCGCCTCCGAGAAGGCTATGACGAGGACGAGGTCGATGCCTTCCTCGACGAGGTCGAGTCGGAGCTGACGCGCCTGCTGCGCGAGAACGAGGACCTGCGCGCCAAGCTGGCTGCCGCCACGCGCGCCGCCGCGCAGAACCAGCAGCAGCAGGGCATGCGCAAGCCGGAACCCCAGGACCAGCGCGGCCCCGGCGCCCCCGTGCCCGCGGCCATATCCGGCCCGCCGCAGCAGCAGCAGCAGATGGGGCCCCCGCAGCTGCCGGGCGGCCAGCCCCAGCTGCCGCCGGGTCCCGGTGGACACGGACAGCAGGGTCCGGGCCAGATGGGCAACCACCCCATGCAGCAGCAGCAGTCCATGGGCGGCCAGCACCCGATGCAGCAGCAGATGGGCCAGCAGCCCATGCAGCAGCAGTCGATGGGCGGCCAGAACCAGCTCGGCCAGCCGATGGGCCAGCCGATGGGCCAGCAGATGCAGCCGATGGGGCAGCAGATGCAGCCCATGGGCCAGCAGATGCACCAGCAGCAGCAGCCTCCGCAGCTCCCGCAGCAGGGCCCCGGTGGCGACAGCGCCGCCCGTGTCCTCTCGCTCGCGCAGCAGACCGCCGACCAGGCGATCGCGGAGGCCCGCTCCGAGGCCAACAAGATCGTCGGCGAGGCCCGTTCGCGCGCCGAAGGCCTGGAGCGGGACGCCCGTGCCAAGGCCGACGCGCTGGAGCGGGACGCGCAGGAGAAGCACCGCGTCGCGATGGGCTCCCTGGAGTCCGCCCGCGCCACGCTGGAGCGCAAGGTCGAGGACCTGCGGGGCTTCGAGCGTGAGTACCGCACGCGCCTGAAGTCCTACCTGGAGTCGCAGCTGCGTCAGCTGGAGACCCAGGCCGACGACTCCCTGGCCCCGCCGCGCGGCCCGGCCGGTCCCGCGCTGCCGCCCTCGCCGTCGCCGTCCATGGCTCCGGCCGGAGCGATGGGCCACTCCATGGGCGGCCCGTCCCCCATGGGCGGTCCCTCCCCGATGAACGCCGGCCCGTCCTACGGCGGCCAGCAGCAGATGTCCCCGGCGATGACGCAGCCGATGGCTCCGGTGCGGCCGGTTGCTCCGCAGCCGATGCAGCAGGCGCCGTCTCCCATGCGGGGCTTTCTGATCGACGAGGACGACAACTAGGCGCCGCCGCCGCGCCGTCGGCAGTCGCTTCACGGGCCGGGCCCGGGTTCCTTTCGGAACCCGGGCCCGGCCCGTTCGCGTCTGCCGCTCCGGGCAGAGCCCGGCTGGGGGTCCCCCCGGACGGAGTCTGGGGGATGGGGAAAGGGCGGGGCGGGGAGAGACAGCTGTGGCCCGGACCCCTTTCGCGGGGGGCCGGGCCACAGGCCGGGGCTACGCCTTGCGGAGGCGGAAGGTCAGGGACAGGGACTCGTCCGTGAACTCGGGGCCGTACGAGGGGTCGGCCTCGCCGGACGCGAAGTCCGTGGCCAGGACCTCGTCCGCGATCAGGGCCGCGTGGTCCGTCAGGGCCGTGACCACCTCCGGGGACCCGGAGGTCCAGCGGAGGGCGATCCGGTCCGCCACGTCGAGGCCGGAGTTCTTCCGGGCCTCCTGGATCAGGCGGATCGCGTCACGGGCCAGGCCCGCGAGCCGCAGCTCCGGGGTGATCTCCAGGTCGAGGGCGACCGTGGCGCCGGAGTCGGAGGCCACCGACCAGCCCTCGCGGGGGGTCTCCGTGATGATGACCTCTTCCGGGGTGAGGGTGACCGGCTCGCCGTTCACCTCCACCGAGGCCTCACCCGAGCGCAGGGCCAGGGACAGGGCCGCCGCATCGGCCGCGGCCACGGCCTTCGCCACGTCCTGGACACCCTTGCCGAAGCGCTTGCCCAGCGCACGGAAGTTCGCCTTCGCCGTGGTGTCCACCAGGGACCCGCCGACCTCCGAGAGGGAGGCCAGGGAGGAGACGTTCAGCTCCTCCGTGATCTGGGACCGCAGCTCGGGGGAGAGGGAGTCGAAGCCGGTGACCCCGACCAGCGCGCGCGACAGCGGCTGGCGCGTCTTGACGCCCGACTCCGCGCGGGTCGCGCGGCCCAGCTCCACGAGGCGGCGTACGAGCTGCATCTGCTGGGAGAGGGTGCGGTCGATGGCGGGGGTGTCCGCGACCGGCCACGTCGAGAGGTGCACCGACTCCGGGGCCTCGGGGGTCACCGGGACGATCATGTCCTGCCAGACCCGCTCCGTGATGAAGGGGGTCAGCGGGGCCATCAGCCGGGTGACCGTTTCGACGACCTCGTGCAGGGTGCGCAGCGCCGCCTTGTCGCCCTGCCAGAAGCGGCGGCGCGAACGGCGCACGTACCAGTTGGAGAGGTCGTCCACGAAGGAGGAGAGGAGCTTGCCGGCGCGCTGGGTGTCGTACGCCTCCATCGCTTCCGTGACCTCGGAGGTCAGGGCGTGGAGTTCGGAGAGCAGCCAGCGGTCGAGGACCGTGCGGTCCGCCGGGGCCGGATCGGCCGCGGACGGCGCCCAGTTCGACGTACGGGCGTACAGCGCCTGGAAGGCGACCGTGTTCCAGTACGTGAGGAGGGTCTTGCGGACGACCTCCTGGATCGTGCCGTGGCCCACGCGGCGCGCCGCCCACGGGGAGCCGCCGGCCGCCATGAACCAGCGCACCGCGTCCGCGCCGTGCTGGTCCATCAGCGGGATCGGCTGGAGGGTGTTGCCCAGGTGCTTGGACATCTTGCGGCCGTCCTCGGCGAGGATGTGGCCCAGGCAGACCACGTTCTCGTAGGACGACTTGTCGAAGACGAGCGTGCCGACCGCCATCAGCGTGTAGAACCAGCCGCGCGTCTGGTCGATGGCCTCCGAGATGAACTGCGCCGGATAGCGCTTCTCGAAGATCTCCTTGTTCTTGTGCGGGTAGCCCCACTGCGCGAACGGCATCGAACCCGAGTCGTACCAGGCGTCGATGACCTCCGGCACGCGGACCGAGGTCAGCGAGCAGCCCTCGTGCGTGCAGGTGAAGGTGACGTCGTCGATGTACGGGCGGTGCGGGTCCAGGGCGGACTGGTCCGTGCCGGACAGCTCGCTCAGCTCGGCGCGCGAGCCGACGCACGTGAGGTGGTTCTCCTCGCAGCGCCAGATGGGCAGCGGGGTGCCCCAGTAGCGGTTGCGCGACAGCGCCCAGTCGATGTTGTTGTTCAGCCAGTCGCCGAAGCGGCCCTGCTTGACCGACTCCGGGAACCAGTTGGTCTTCTCGTTCTCCCGCAGCATCGCGTCCTTGACGGCGGTGGTGCGGATGTACCAGGACGGCTGCGCGTAGTAGAGCAGCGCGGTGTGGCAGCGCCAGCAGTGCGGGTAGCTGTGCTCGTAGGCGATGTGCTTGAAGAGCAGGCCGCGCGCGTCGAGGTCGGCGGTCAGCTTCTCGTCGGCCTTCTTGAAGAAGACGCCGCCGACCAGCGGGACCTCCTCCTCGAAGGTGCCGTCGGGGCGGACCGGGTTCACGACCGGCAGGCCGTACGCGCGGCAGACCGCGAGGTCGTCGGCACCGAAGGCGGGGGACTGGTGGACCAGACCGGTGCCGTCCTCGGTCGTGACGTACTCGGCGTTGACGACGTAGTGGGCCTCGGCCGGGAATTCCACCAGGGAGAACGGGCGCTCGTACGTCCAGCGCTCCATGTCCTTGCCCGTGAAGGACTCGCCGGTGGCCTCCCAGCCCTCGCCCAGGGCCTTCGCCAGGAGGGGTTCGGCGACGACCAGCTGCTCGCTGCCGTTCGTCGCGACGACGTACGTGACGTCCGGGTGCGCGGCGACGGCGGTGTTGGAGACCAGGGTCCAGGGGGTGGTCGTCCAGACCAGCAGCGCGGCCTGGCCGGCGAGGGGGCCGGAGGTCAGCGGGAAGCGGACGAAGACCGAGGGGTCGACGACCGTCTCGTAGCCCTGCGCCAGCTCGTGGTCCGACAGGCCGGTGCCGCAGCGCGGGCACCAGGGGGCGACGCGGTGGTCCTGGGTGAGCAGACCCTTGTTGAAGATCTCCTTCAGCGACCACCACACGGACTCGACGTACTCGGGGTCCATGGTCCGGTAGGCGTCGTCCAGGTCGACCCAGTAGCCCATCCGGGTCGTGAGGTCGGCGAACGCGTCGGTGTGGCGGGTCACGGACTCGCGGCACTTGGCGTTGAACTCGGCGATGCCGTACGCCTCGATGTCCTGCTTGCCGTTGAAGCCGAGTTCCTTCTCGACGGCGAGCTCGACGGGCAGGCCGTGGCAGTCCCAGCCGGCCTTGCGGGCCACGTGGTAGCCGCGCATGGTGCGGAACCGCGGGAAGACGTCCTTGAAGACGCGGGCCTCGATGTGGTGCGCGCCGGGCATGCCGTTCGCGGTGGGCGGGCCCTCGTAGAAGACCCACTCGGGGCGGCCCTCGGACTGCTCCAGGGTCTTGGCGAAGGTCTTGCTCTCGCGCCAGAAGTCGAGGACCGCGTGCTCGAGGGCAGGCAGGTCGACCTGGGCGGGTACCGGGCGGTACTGCGGCGGTGTGGTCATGAGGCTGAACTCTTCCTCCGGCGGGGTGTCACTTCCGTCCGGAGGGACGAGAACCTGCGGCTCCCGCGGTACCACCCTCCTTGGCCTCCGGACAGGTCCGGTGGCCCCCTCATTGGGGTGCGAAGCCGGTTCTACTCGCCGTACGGGGACCCGTACGCGCTTTCTTCCGGCGGCTCCGGGGTGATCCTTCGCATCGCGCTCGCCCCCGGGCTCTCACCGTCCCCGGGTCGCTCCTGGCTGCGTCCGACGCTACTCGTCCCCATCCATGCCTCTCGCTGGGCCCCAGTGTACGGGCCGGGGTCGCGGTCGGCAGACCGGTTTACGCCGCCCGGCGGCGGGGCGCGGAGCGGGTGGCGGTATGACCCGAATGGGCCGACGGGCGGCTCCGGGGTCCACTGGGGCGCGAGTGGCGGATTACCGGGCTTCCCGCTGGGCACAACGGATGCAGGTTGACCTCGCTGGACGCGTGCCCCGTTGCCGCGGGGACGGCGCCGATTTATCGTTCCGGCACGGTTCACGAACAAGATCACAGTATGTGAAAAGGGGCCGCGGCCATGGTGGCGAAGAAGACGGCGACGCGGGAGGTGGACGCTGTGAAAGGCTCCCCGCCCGCCGCCGAGCGGGCTGCTCCGGCCAAGAAGGCGGCTGCGAAGAAGACCCCTGCGAAGAAGACCCCTGCGGAGACGGCCCGGACTCCGGCGAAAAAGGCGACACCGGCGAAGACGACCACCGCGAAGAAGGCCACGGCCACCGACGCACCGGCCAAGAAGACCGCGCCCGCCGCGAAACGGGCCGCGCCGGCGAAGAAGACGGCCGGGACGGCGAAGGCGGCGGGGAAGAGCACCACGAGCAAGGTCACGGCCAAGGCGGCCGCGGTCGAGGGGGCGGCCCCGGCCGCACAGAAGACGGGAGCTCGGAAAGTGGTTGCGAAGAAGACTGCGGGTACGGCCAGGAAGACGGCCGCGGCCGCCACCAGCGGGCTGCCCAAGGCCAGGGTCATGGCCGCCACCGCGCCCGGAGAACTCGCCGTACGCCCCGGGGAGGACCCGTGGACCCCCGAGGAGGCCGAGGAGGCCCGTAAGGAGCTGACGTCGGAGATCCAGAGGCTGCGCAGCGAGCTGGACGCCTCCGAGGTGGCCATCTCCGACCTGATGCGGGACTCGGGCGACGGCGCGGGCGACGACCAGGCCGACACCGGCACCAAGAACATCACCCGGGAGTCCGAACTGGCGCTCGCCGCGAACGCCAGCTCGATGCTGGAGCAGACCGAGCGGGCCCTCGAACGGCTGGAGGCGGGCACGTACGGCCTCTGCGAGAACTGCGGGCAGCCGATCGGCAAGGCACGGATGCAGGCCTTCCCGAGGGCCACGCTGTGCGTGGACTGCAAGCAGAAGCAGGAGCGACGGCACTAGCCAGACGGCACTAGTCAGGACGGGCGTACCCTGACGTACCCTCGTGTCACGTCAGGGTTGGAGCTAGTTCGAGGGACTCACGTGGCAGAGGCGGAGCGCATCATCGGTACGCCGGAGGTCGGGGACGACGCGGAGTCACAGCCGGTGTCGGAGCCGGATCCGGCCGCGACCAAGGGGCACCGGCGGATCACCGCGCTGATCGTCGTGGCGGTGCTGGCGTACCTGCTCGACCTCGGCAGCAAGATGCTGGTCGTGGCGAAGCTGGAGCACCAGCCGCCGATCGAGATCATCGGTGAAGTGCTGCGGTTCGAGGCGATCCGCAATCCGGGGGCCGCGTTCGGCTTCGGCGAGGCCTTCACGATCATCTTCACCTGCATCGCGGCCACCGTGATCGTGGTGATCGCGCGGCTGGCCCGCAAGCTGTACAGCCTGCCGTGGGCGATCGCCCTGGGCCTGCTGCTGGGCGGTGCGCTGGGCAATCTCACCGACCGGATCTTCCGTTCGCCGGGCGTGTTCCGGGGCGCTGTCGTCGACTTCATCGCACCCGCCCATTTCGCCGTGTTCAACCTGGCGGACTCGGCGATCGTGTGCGGCGGGATCCTGATCGTGCTGCTGTCGTTCAAGGGTCTGGACCCGGACGGCACCGTCCACAAGGACTGATCGCGGGACTGCTCGTCTGCTGAGTCCTGCATACTCGACAGGTGAGTACGATTCCCGAGATCCGAACCCTGCCCGTTCCCGATGGCCTCGAGGGCGAGCGCGTCGACGCCGCCATCGCCCGTATGTTCGGTTTTTCCCGGACGAAGGCGGCCGATCTGGCCGCCGAGGGGAAGGTGTCGGTCGACGGCAGCGTCGTCGGGAAGTCCGAGCGCGTGCACGGCGGCGCCTGGCTCGAAGTCGAGATGCCCGCCCCGCCCCGGCCGGTCGAGATCGTCGCCGAGCCCGTCCCCGGCATGGAGATCGTCCATGACGACGACGACATCGTCGTCATCATGAAGCCGGTCGGTGTCGCCGCCCACCCGAGCCCCGGCTGGACCGGTACCACCGTCATCGGCGGCCTCGCCGCCGCCGGCTACCGGATCTCCACCTCCGGAGCGTCCGAGCGCCAGGGCATCGTGCACCGCCTCGACGTCGGCACGTCCGGCCTGATGGCCGTGGCCAAGTCCGAGCGCGCGTACACCTCGCTCAAGAACCAGTTCCGCGAGCGGATCGTGGACAAGCGCTACCACGCGCTCGTGCAGGGTCACCCCGACCCGATGAGCGGCACGATCGACGCGCCGATCGGCCGCCACCCGAGCGCGGACTACAAGTGGGCCGTGACCCAGGAGGGCAAGCCCTCCGTCACCCACTACGACCTGATCGAGGCCTTCCGCTCCGCCTCGCTGCTGGACATCAAGCTGGAGACCGGCCGTACGCACCAGATCCGCGTGCACATGGCCGCGCACCGGCACCCCTGCGTCGGCGACCTCACCTACGGCGCCGACCCGACCGTGGCCAAGCGCCTGGGCCTGGCCCGGCAGTGGCTGCACGCGGTCCGGCTCGGTTTCGAGCACCCGTCCGACGGGCAGTGGGTCGAGTTCGAGAGCGGCTACCCGGCGGACCTGCAGAACGCGCTGGATGTGATCCGGGCCGAGAGCCAGTGACCGGGGCCGTCGCCACGGTCCGGGTCGCGGCCACGGAAGCCGACCTGGCGGCGTGCTACGCCGTACGGCGCGAGGTCTTCGTCGTCGAGCAGTCCGTGCCCGAGTCGATCGAGTACGACACGTACGACGCGATCGCGGTGCACCTGCTGGCCACCGGGCCGGACGGGGAGCCGCTGGGCACCGGACGGCTGCTGCACGGGGCCGAGGCCCTGGGCAAGACCGGATCGCTGGAGGTCGGCTCGCTCGGGCGGCTGGCCGTACGCAAGACCGCGCGGGGGCTCGGGGTCGGCGTGGCCCTGGTCCGTGCCGTTGAGGCGGAGGCGGGGCGGTTGGGGCTGGCCGCCGTTGATCTGGGAGCGCAGACCCATGCGCTCCGCTTCTATGAGCGGCTGGGGTACGTGGCTTACGGGCCGGAGTTCGAGGACGCGGGCATCCCGCACCGGGCGATGCGGCGTCCCCTGCCGTAGCCCTGGCCGGGCGGGGGCGGTACCGGGCCGCGCCGTTGCCGGGCGGGGGGCGGTAACGTGCCGCGCCGTTGCCGGGGGCGCTGCCCCCGGACCCCCGCGCCTCAATCGCCGGCGGGGCTGAAAAGACCCTGGGCGGCGGGGCGGGGCGGGGTGGTTGGGGGGCAGGGGGCTGCGAGGGTAGGCGAGTGGATCAGCTTGCTCTGCTGTTCGTGCTGCTGCTCGGGGCCGTCGTCAGCGTGCCGCTCGGGGACCGGCTCGGGTTGCCCTCGCCCGTGCTGATGACCCTCGGCGGGATCGTGCTGGCGTTGGTGCCGGCCGTGCCCAATGTGGACATCCCGCCCGAGTACATCCTGCCGCTCGTGCTGCCGCCGTTGCTCTACGCCTCCGTGCAGCGCACCTCCTGGCGGCAGTTCGCCGCCAATGTGCGGCCGATCCTGCTGCTGGCCGTGGCGCTGGTCTTCGTGACCACCGCCGCCGTGGCCGCCGTCGCGCACGCCGTCGTGCCCGGTGTGCCCATCGCCGCCGCCGTCGCGCTCGGCGCGCTCGTCGCCCCGCCCGACCCCGTCGCGGCCACCGCTGTCGCCGGGTCGCTCGGCCTGCCGCGCAGGATGGTGTCGATCCTGGAGGGCGAGGGGCTGTTCAACGACGTCACCGCCATCGTGCTGTACCACGTGGCCGTGGCCGCCGCCGTGAGCGGCACCTTCTCCTGGCCGGACGCGCTCGGGGAGTTCATCCTGTCCGCCGTGGTCGCGCTGGCCGTCGGCCTGGCGCTGGGATGGGCCACGAACCGGCTGATGGGCCGGCTCGGCGATGCCACGCTGCAGATCGGGCTGACGCTGCTCGTGCCGTTCGTGGCGTACGTGGCGGCGGAGGAGCTGTCGGGCTCGGGGGTGCTGGCCGTGCTGACCACGGCCCTGTTCCTCGCCGAGTACGCGACGGACGCGGACGACGTGCTGGGGCGGCTGGCCGGGCACACGTTCTGGGAAGTCGTCGACATGCTGGTCACGGGGGTGGCGTTCGGGCTGATCGGGCTCGAGCTGCACAACGTCTTCGGCGTCGCGCGGGGCCGGGAGGCGGAGATGGCCGGCTGGGCGGCGGCCGTGATCGCGGTGGTGGTCGGCGTACGGCTGCTCTGGCTGCTGCCCGCGGGCTGGCTGGCGAAACGGCTGCACGGCCGGCGCGACTACGACGAGGAGATCCCGCTGAGCTGGCGGGAGAGCGTGGTGATGTGGTGGGCCGGGATGCGGGGGGTCGCCTCGGTGGCGCTTGCTCTGGCGATCCCGCTGCGGACGGATGCCGGTGAGCCCTTTCCGGGGCGGGACGAGATCGTCTTCATCGCCTTCGCGGTGATCATGGCGACCCTGGTGTGCCAGGGGCTCACGCTGCCGTGGCTGGTGCGCAGGCTGGGGGTGGAGGCGGATCCGGACGCCGGCCGGGAGACCGAGCGGCGCCTCGCGATCCGCGCCGCCAAGGCCGCGAAGCGGCGGCTGAAGGAGATCGAGGAGGTCGAGGACCTGCCGGAGGATCTGGTGGAGACCTTGTACCGGCGCGCTTACGACGTGGGAGCCCGCATCAGCCCCGACATGGTCGACGAGGAACGGCGCGAGGCGTACACGCAGCGGATCCAGCGGATCCGGGACGTCCAGCGGATCCAGCGGGAGATGATGTCCGCCGCCCGCCACGAGGTACTGGCCGCCCGCAGCGAACCGGGCGCGGATCCGGAGATCGTGGACCGCGTACTGCGCCACCTGGACGTCCGCAGCCTGCGCAACCCGTAGGCCGGACGGAGTCCGTGGGGGAGGGACCGCGCAACCCGTAGGCGTCAGGTCGTACGTGCCCGGCGGGACTCGGCCCGGCGGGCGAAGGCGCGGAGCAGGCGGACGTACGGGGACCAGCGGGCCGGGGGGCGGGGCGGGGCGGACGCGCAGGCGAGGGCGGCGCGGTCGAGGCTGTCCTCCAGCAGGGCGTCGTGCAGGGGGCGCCAGAGCAGCGGCCAGGTCAGGCGGGCGAGGCCGCCGGTCCGCATGGCCAGGGTGTGCCGCAGTACGGTCTGTTCCTCGCCCACGGGCAGCACGGCGAACTCGTGGAAGCCGTCGAAGCCGCGCGGCCCGGTGAAGGCCAGGCGGACCCAGGTGCCCGGCACGTACGCGGCGACCGTGTAGCGGACCGGGCCGTGGCCGCCCACCGCGCCCGTCGTCAGGGGGCGGTCGAAGGTCATCGCCGGCCAGGCCGGGTGCGGCCACAGCCGGTCGGCCGCTCCGTCGGACAGGCTGTCGACGAGGGCGCCCACCGCGCTCGCCTCGGCGGCCAGCAGGCGTTCGTGCACGTTGTAGACCGGCATGGGTCCCTCCCGGAGGTGTCGGAGACCAGTATTGGAGACTGCTCTCTACTCATCTGGAGGGTACTCTCTGATTCATGGCGCGACCACCCCGCTTCGACACCGGCCGGATCCTCGACGCCGCCGTCCTCCTCGCCGCCGCCGGAGGGCCGGCCGCGGTGAGCATGTCCGCCGTCGCGCAGGCCGTCGGCGCGCCGAGCGGGTCCATGTACCACCGTTTTTCCGGCCGTCCGGCGCTGCTCGCCGAGGTGTGGCTGCGGACCGTCGAGGGCTTTCAGGAGGGGTACTTCGCCGCGCTCGACAGCGACCCCGACCCCCGCCGCGCCGCGCGCGCGGCCGCCCGGCACGTCGTGTCCTGGAGCCGGGCCCATCCGCGGGAGGCAGCGCTCCTGCTCTACGGAGCCGAGGAGTTCCGCCGCGCCGACTGGTCCGAGGAGCACCGGGAGCGGGCGGATCTGGGCAACCGGCGGCTGTACGAGGCGCTCGGCGCTCTCGGGGAAATCCTCGGCGCGACCGGGCCCGAAGGCCGGGACCGCATCACCCTGGCCCTGATCGACCTGCCGCTCTCGGTGGTCCGCCGCCCGCTGCGGGCCGGCCGGCAGCTGCCCCCGTACGCCGAGGACCTCGCCGAGGAGTCGGCCGCCACGCTGCTGAGCACCCCTTAGGCCCGCGGGGCGGCCTCGGCCGTGATGATGTGGGGGAGGGCGTACGGGTGGTGGGCGGTCAGCCAGGTGATCAGCTGTTCGCGGACCGCGCAGCGCAGGTTCCACACGTCGTCGGCGTCCTTCGCCGTGACCACCGCGCGGACCTGGATGGTGTGCGGGGTGGTGTCGGTGACGGCGAGGCCGCTCGCCCGGCCGTCCCACTCGGGGAGGTCCTTGAGGATCTCCGCCAGCTTCTCCCGCATCAGGGCGACCGGCGCCGAGTGGTCCAGGTGCCAGAAGACCGTGCCCGTCATCTCGGCGCCCCCGCGCGACCAGTTCTCGTAGGGCTTGCTCGTGAAGTACGAGACCGGCATCGTGATCCGGCGTTCGTCCCAGGTGCGGACGGTCAGGAAGGTGAGGGTGATCTCCTCGACCTTGCCCCACTCCTTGTCCACGACCACGGTGTCCCCGATGCGCACGGTGTCACCGAAGGCGATCTGCAGTCCGGCGAAGAGGTTGCCGAGGGCGGCCTGCGCGGCGATGCCCGCCACGATGCCGAGGATTCCGGCCGAGGCCAGCATCGAGGTGCCGACCGTCCGCATCGCGGGGAACGTGAGCAGCATGGCGGCGACGGCGACCACCACGACCACGGCCGTGACCACCCGCTGGATCAGCGTGACCTGGGTGCGGACCCGGCGGACCCGGGCGTCGTCCGGCGAGCCGGCCGCGTAGCGCGCGTACGTCGTATCGACGATCGCGGTCGCGACGGCGACCAGGAGCCAGGCGGCCGAGGCGATCAGCACCAGCGTCAGGGCGCGGCCCACGCCGACGGTGTGGTCGGGCAGGATGCGCGCCGGCCGGTACGAGCTCTGGAGCAGGGCCGTGCCCAGGACGAGCCGGAAGGGCAGGCCGCAGCGGCGCAGCAGACCCCACAGCGGGGTCTCGGTGTGGCGGGCGTCCGCCTGGCGCAGCAGCAGGTCGAGCAGCCATCCGGCGAGCAGGGTCAGGACCAGTACGGCGCCGACGACCACGACGGGACGTAGGACGTTCTCCATTTCCATGCCTGTGAACGTAACCGCGGGGCGCCTTCGGAAACGGGCACTGGCACGATGGGAGTCATGAACATCATGCTCTTCCATTCGACGTACGGGCTGAGGCCCGCAGTGCACGCGGCGGCCGACCGGCTGCGCGCGGCCGGGCACGAGGTCCACGTGCCGGACCTCTTCGAGGGCCGTACGTTCGCGACGGTGGAGGAGGGGCTGGCCCACCAGGGCGAGACCGGTCGGGACGAGCTGCTCAAGCGTGCGGTGCTGGCCTCGGCGCCCTACTCCGACCAGGGTCTGGTCTACGCCGGCTTCTCCTTCGGCGGTTCCCTCGCCCAGCACCTGGCGCTGGCCGACGACAAGGCGCGCGGGCTGCTGCTCCTGCACGGTACGGCGGACCTGGAGGAGGACGCCACGGCCGACGGGCTGCCGGTGCAGCTGCACGTCGCGGACCCGGACCCCTTCGAGCCGCATGACTGGCTGACCGCCTGGTACCTGCGGATGCGGCGGGCGGGGGCGGACGTCGAAGTCCACACCTACCCGGGTGCCGGGCACCTGTTCACGGACCCAGACCTCGACGACTACGACGCGCAGGCCGCCGAGGAGGCCTGGACGGCCGCCATCGGCTTCCTCGACACCCTGTAGGCCTCAGGGGTACGTGTACGGGTACGGGCCCGGTCCGGCGCACGCGCGCCGGACCGGGCCCGTCGGGGTTCAGCCCGCCCGGTAGGCGGTCCAGCTGCTGGTCATGCGCGTCACCTGGCCGGCGGTGAACTGGTACATGCAGGAGTCGTACGTGTAGTCCATGAAGTTGCGGATCGGGTCCACGCCGGTCTTGCTGGCGCAGCTGTCACGGCCGACCGGGCATTCGTACGCGGCGCTCTTCTCGGCCGGGGTGTCGGCGACGTAGTCGCCGCTGCCGTTGCAGCCGCCCTGGAAGGTGTGGTAGAGCCCGAGCCAGTGGCCGACCTCGTGGGTCGCGGTGTCGCCCTCGTTGTAGTTGGCCGCGGAACCGCCGGGCAGCGAGGTGTCGAGCAGGACCACGCCGTCCATCGTCGGGTTGGAGGCGTAGGAGGTCGGGAAGGTCGCCCAGCCGAGCAGGCCGCCGGAGAGGTTGGCGGTGTAGACGTTCAGCGCACCCGGGCCGCCCTGGCGCAGGGAGGTCTTCATGGCCTTCTCGGCGGTGGAGCCGGAAGCCAGGTTGTACCAGCTCGCGTTGTCCGTGTAGTCGGTAGCGGCAAGGGTGAACTGGAAGTTGGTGTTCACGTTGCCGGTGCCCTGGCCGCCGTAGGCCGAGTTCAGAACCGCCAGCTGGTTGTTGACGTCGGTCGCCGTCAGCTTGCCGGTGGTGCCGGAGTGCACGACGTGGAAGTACACCGGGATGTTCACGACGGCCTCGGCGACGCGCAGGCTGCGCGGCTCCTTCGAGGACTTGGCCAGCTTCGCCTTGAGGTCGGCGTCCATGGCCTTGGCCTGGGCCTCGGTGACCTCGTTGGGCTCGTCCGCGTGCTCCTCGTGGGGGCGGGCGACGCGGGCGTTGGCCGCTCCGGTCGCGGCCTCCTCGGCGCAGATCTCCGCGGGGGTCTGGGCGGCGGCGAGGGTGGTGGGAGCCGCCAGGGGGGTGAAGGCCAGGGTTCCGGCCAGGACTGCCGTGCCCATGAGGCGGCGGCGGAGAAGGGGGGATATGCGGGCAACAGCGCGCACGTTGACTCCTCGCGAAGCGTGGTGGGGGGTGAGGGATTTCCTCACGCTGGCGCGCAGCTTACGTGTGCATGTCATTCAACTGGCAAGTAGCTGGATGTAAAAGATTTGTTGCGTGTGATGCCAATGGGGCGCCTGGTATGGACCAGGCGCCCCATCGGACAGTAAATTTGACGGTCAGTCAGTAAATGATCAGTCAGCGGACCGGCTGGTCGGCCCGTTCCACCCGCTGAGTGCCGTTCAGCGTGCGGTACGAGCGGGCCCACGAGGAACTCGCGTCCTGCCGCCGCTTGTCCGAGACGACGTAGTAGTCCATCTGCGAACGCTCGGCCGTCACGTCGAGCACGCCGTAGCCGTGTGCGTCCATGTCCAGCCACTTGACGTGCCAGTTCGCGGCCTTGATGGTCGACTCGGCGACGAGCGAGGCCGTGTCCGCCGGCACGTGCAGGATGTCGTCGATGTTGTCGGAGGTCACCGACGTCACCACGAACTCGGTCGCCGCCGTCCCCGAGCCCGGGTACGTCGCCATGTTCACCGGAACGTCGTTCGCCCACGCCATGTGGATGTCGCCGGTCAGGAACACGGTGTTCTTGATGTTCCGGTCCTTCAAGTGGCCCAGGAGCTCCTTGCGATCGTCCGTGTAGCCGTCCCACTGGTCCACATTGACCGCGATACCGCCCTCGGGCAGGCCGAGCAGCTTCGCGAGCGGCTTCATCAGGTGCGCGGGCAGCGAGGCGAAGGCCACCGGGGAGATCATCACCGAGGTGCCGACCAGCTTCCAGGTCGCGTTCGAGCTCGCCAGCCCCGCCTTGAGCCAGTCCAGCTGGGCGCGCCCGGTGAGGGTGCGCTCGGGGTCGTCCACCCCGCCGCTGCCGGTCTTGGCCTGCTCCGAGCGGAAGGAGCGCAGGTCCAGCAGGTGCAGGTCGGCGAGGGTGCCGAAACGCAGCCGCCGGTAGACGGTACCCGAGATGGAGGCGCGTACGGGCATCCACTCGAAGTAGGCCTGCTTGGCGGCGGCCGCGCGGGCCGCCCAGTCCCCCTCGGCGGCGGGAGTGTGGTTCCCGGCGCCGCCCGACCAGGTGTCGTCGGCGAACTCGTGGTCGTCCCAGATGGCGATGACCGGGTGCGCGGCGTGCAGCGCCTGGAGGTCGGTGTCCGTCTTGTACGTGCCGTGCCGGGTGCGGTAGTCGGCGAGCGAGACGATCTCGTGCTTCGGTTCGTGCCCGCGTACGACGTACTTCGCCTCCGGGTAACCCCCGGTCTGGTACTCGTAGATGTAGTCGCCCAGGTGCAGGACGGCGTCCAGGTCGGTGCGGGCGGCCAGGTGCCGGTACGCGGAGAAGTACCCGGCCTCCCAGTTGGCGCACGAGACCACGCCGAACCGCACGCCCGGGGTGGTCACGTCGGCGCCCGGAGCGGTCCGCGTGCGCCCCGCCGGGGAGACGGTGGCGCCGGCGGTGAACCGGTACCAGTACGGGGTCTGCGGACGCAGCCCGCGCACGTCCACCTTGACCGTGTGGTCGAAGGCGGCGCTCGCGGTGACGGAGCCGCTCGCGACGACGCGGGAGAAGGCCTTGTCCTCGGCCACCTCCCAGCCGACGGCGGTGGCCGGACCGAGGCCGGAGCCGGGCACGGCCTCCGCGGTCGGGGTGACGCGGGTCCACAGCAGGACCCCGTCGGGCAGCGGGTCGCCGGAGGCGACGCCGTGCAGGAAGGCGGGGGCGGCCGCGGCCGCGTGGGCGGCCGTGGCGCCGCCCAGGGCGGCGAGGGGTGTCAGCGCGGCTGTGGCCGCGGCGGCGAGAACGACCGTACGGCGACGGGGAGTCGACGAGGTCGAGGGAGAGCGGAGATGACTGGTCACGGATGATCATATTACTGGCGGGTATGCGTGCAGCGCAGCCCGCGGGAACGCAAAGGGCGGGCGAACTCCCGTGGTTCGCCCGCCCGTTGGCGTCAGCTGGCCGGAAAGCGGCCTCCGTCAATGGCCGGGGCTCAGCCCTGGAGGGCCTTGTCGATCGCCGCCGTGAACGCCTCCGGCGTCCGGGGGGTGTCGATCTTCTTGCCGTCCATCTTCAGCGTCGGGGTGCCCGTCACCCCGGACTTGCCGAAGGCCTTCGACATCTCCATGGCCCACCGGTCGTACGTACCGTCCTCGACGGCCTTCTTGAACTCGGCGTTGCCCTTCAGCGCCGGCACGGTGTCCGCGACCTTCACCAGGTAGTCGTCCTTGGCGAAGCTGTCGACGGTCTCCTCGGGGTGCAGCTCCTTCGAGTAGAGCGCGGCCTTGTAGTCGAGGAAGGCCTGCGGGCTGACGTTCAGCGCCGCGCCGAGCGCGCTCAGCGCGTTCTTCGAACCCTCGCCCTTGACCCCGTTGTCGATGAACGTGGCGCCGAAGTACTGGAGCTTGTACTTGCCCGCGTCCACGTCCTTCTTGACCTGCTCGCCGACCGACTGCTCGAAGGTGGCGCACGCCGGGCAGCGCGAGTCCTCGTACAGCTCCAGGGTCTTCTTCGCCTCGGCCTTGCCGATGACGACGGTGGTGCCGTTCTCGCCCTCGGTGTTCTTGGGCTTGACCAGCTCGGCGGTGGCGGCCTTCTCCCAGTAGTCGGGCTGGCTCGCCTGGACGATCAGGTATCCGACGCCTCCGGCCAGCGCCAGGACGCCGACGACCGCGCCGGCCACGACCAGCTGACGGCGCGCCCTGGCCTTCTTGGCCTGCTTCTCGCGCTCGATGCGCAGCTTCTCGCGGGCCGCCGCCTTGTTGGCCTGGCTGTTGCGTGCACTCATGGTGATCTCCGTGGGATGTGAGAAGAGGGGGACTGCCGTACGTGCGTCAGGCGCTCGCGAGCGCCGTGCGTACGGGAGGTCCCCTCCGTCCCACGGAATGCGCGGGGAACCGGGTACGGGTCCCCGTGCCCGCGATCAGCGGGCGCAGCGCCCGCCCGGCCGGTCCGGCGGCCACCGCCACCGAGGCCACCGCCAGCAGCAGCGGCCGGAACGCGAAGGCGCCCACCGCCCGCAGTATCCGGGCCAGCGCCCGCTCGCCGCGGCGCAGCCAGGCGGCGGCCAACAGCCCGAGGGCGACATGCGTGCCCAGCAGCAGCCACGGCGTCCACGGACCGGGGGAGGCCAGCAGCGCGGCCGGATCGGCGGCGGTCCCGGCCACCTCGGTCAGTGGCCCGCCCACCGGGGTCCCGCCGCACAGCCCGTCCAGGCCCATCGCGCGCAGCGGCCCGGAGACCGGACCGCCCGCCGGGCCGTAACACATGTGCTGGCCGGCGGTGAAGACGGTGTCGGCCGCCAGCTCCAGCGGCACGAGCAGCCCGGCGATCGGGCCGAAGCCCCGCTCCCGGCCCGCCAACGCGAAGGCGATCACGAAGACGCCGGCGAAGGCCCCGCCGATCAGCGCGGGCGGCAGCGGCACCTGGGACAGGAGCACGTGGGAGCCCGCCGAGAGCAGCACGACGAGCGCGCTGAACAGCGCGGCCCGCAGCCCTCGGAGACCTGTCCCGGATATGTCCATCGTCGCGAGTGTGCCATGTGACCCTGTGAAACCAGAGCGCTGGGTCACGGGGCTGAGGGACCTACGCCGTGATCCGGCCGTTGCGGAAGAGGTCCACGAAGATCTGGTGGTCGGCGCGGGCGCGGGCCCCGTAGGCGTGCGCGAAGTCGACCAGCAGCTCCGCGAAGCCCTCCTCGTCGGCGGCGATCGCCGCGTCGATGGCGCGCTCGGTGGAGAAGGGGACCAGGGACTGACCGCTCTCCGCCGCGTCGGCCGCCGCGTGCATGGTGGCCGTCGCCCGTCCCAGGTCCGCGACCACGGCCGCGATCTCCCGCGGGTCGTCCAGGTCCGACCAGTCCAGGTCCACCGCGTACGGGGAGACCTCGGCGACCAGCTGCCCGGAGCCGTCCAGCTCCGTCCAGCCCAGCCACGGGTCGGCGTGCGCCTGGAGCGCCCGCTGGGAGATGACCGTACGGTGCCCCTCGTGCCGGAAGTACTCGCGCACCGTCCGGTCGGTGATGTGCCGGGCCACGGCCGGAGTCTGTGCCTGCTTGAGGTAGATCACGACGTCGTTCTCCAGGGCGTCGCTGAGCCCCTCCAGCAGGATGTTGTACGAGGGCAGGCCCGCCGAGCCGATGCCGACGCCCCGGCGGCCCACCACGTCCTTGACCCGGTAGGAGTCGGGGCGCACGAGGGACTCCTCGGGCAGGCTCTCCAGGTACCCGTCGAAGGCGGCCAGCACCTTGTACCGGGTGGCCGCGTCCAGCTCGATCGTGCCCGGACCGTCGGTGAAGCGGCGCTCGTGGTCGCGGATCTCGGTCATCGAGTCCAGCAGGGAGAAGCGGGTACGGGCGCGGGCCGAGCGCAGCGCCGCCAGCAGCGGGCCCTCGGCGGTGTCGAGGGTGAAGGAGGGGACCTCTTCGTGCTTCGCGCCGGCGGCCAGGCGGTGGATCCGCTCGCGGTAGGCGCCCGCGTAGGTCCGTACCAGCTCGCTGATCTGCTCGTCGCTGAGCGCCTTGGTGTATCCGATCAGGGCGATGGAGGCGGCGAACCGCTTCAGGTCCCAGGTGAAGGGGCCGACGTAGGCCTCGTCGAAGTCGTTGCAATTGAAGATCAGCCGGCCGTGGGAGTTCATGTAGGTGCCGAAGTTCTCGGCGTGCAGATCGCCGTGGATCCACACCCGGCCCGTCCGCTCGTCCAGGTACGGCCCGCCGTGGCGTTCCCGCTCCAGGTCGGCGTAGAAGAGGCAGGCCGTGCCCCGGTAGAAGGCGAAGGCCGAGGCCGCCATCTTGCGGAATTTGACCTGGAAGGCAGCGGGGTCGGCGGAGAGCAGCTCACCGAACGCGGTGTCGAACACGTCGAGTATCTGCTCGGCGCGCTGCTCGTCGGTCGTCTCGGGAACCGCCATGGCGGATGCCTCCTGGTGGCGCGGTGGATCGCGGTTTCGATCGTGCGTGCGGGACGGATGTCCTCGGTTCTGCAACGGACGACCGTACCTGTCGGTGCCCGGGAACTGTCACTCGGCCGACGTAGGATTCAAAGCTGCCACCCTCTCTCCCTCCGGAGGCTCACACCGTGACCAAGCAGCCGTTCACGCACCTGCACGTCCACACCCAGTACTCGCTGCTGGACGGTGCCGCGCGGCTGAAGGACATGTTCAACGCGTGCAACGAGATGGGCATGAGCCACATCGCCATGTCCGACCACGGCAACCTCCACGGGGCCTACGACTTCTTCCACACCGCCCAGAAGGCCGGGATCACGCCGATCATCGGCATCGAGGCGTACGTCGCCCCCGAGTCCCGGCGCAACAAGCGCCGCATCCAGTGGGGCCAGCCGCACCAGAAGCGGGACGACGTCTCCGGTTCCGGCGGTTACACGCACAAGACGATCTGGGCGGCGAACGCCACCGGCCTGCACAACCTCTTCCGGCTGTCCTCCGACGCGTACGCCGAGGGCTGGCTCACGAAGTGGCCGCGCATGGACAAGGAGACCATCAGCAAGTGGTCCGAGGGGCTGATCGCCTCCACCGGCTGCCCCTCCGGCGAGCTCCAGACCCGGCTGCGCCTCGGCCAGTTCGACGAGGCCCTCAAGGCCGCCTCCGAGTACCAGGACATCTTCGGCAAGGAGCGGTACTTCCTGGAGCTGATGGACCACGGCATCGAGATCGAGCGCCGGGTGCGCGACGGGCTGCTGGAGATCGGCAAGAAGCTCGGCATCCCGCCGCTGGTGACGAACGACTCGCACTACACCTACGCCAGCGAGGCCGGCGCCCACGACGCCCTGCTGTGCATCCAGACCGGCAAGAACCTCTCGGACCCGGACCGCTTCCGCTTCGACGGCACCGGCTACTACCTGAAGTCCACGGAGGAGATGTACGCCATCGACTCCTCGGACGCCTGGCAGGAGGGCTGCGCCAACACGCGGCTGGTCGCGGACCAGGTCGAGACCGAGGGCATGTTCCAGTTCCGGAACCTGATGCCGAAGTTCGACATCCCGGACGGCTACACCGAGGTCACCTGGTTCCGCGAGGAGACCATGCGCGGCATGCACCGCCGCTACCCCGGGGGCATCCCCGAGGACCGGATGAAGCAGGCCGAGTACGAGATGGACACGATCATCTCGATGGGCTTCCCGGGCTACTTCCTCGTCGTCGCCGACTTCATCATGTGGGCCAAGAACCAGGGCATCGCGGTCGGCCCCGGCCGCGGCTCCGCGGCCGGCTCGATCGTCGCGTACGCCATGGGCATCACCGACCTCGACCCGCTCACCCACGGTCTGATCTTCGAGCGCTTCCTGAACCCCGAGCGCGTCTCCATGCCCGATGTCGACATCGACTTCGACGAGCGCAGGCGCGTCGAGGTGATCAGGTACGTCACCGAGAAGTACGGCCAGGACAAGGTCGCCATGATCGGCACCTACGGCACGATCAAGGCCAAGAACGCGATCAAGGACTCCGCGCGCGTGCTGGGCTACCCGTACGCCATGGGCGACCGGCTCACCAAGGCCATGCCCGCCGACGTCCTCGGCAAGGGCATCCCGCTCTCCGGCATCCTCGACCCGAAGCACCCGCGCTACGGCGAGGCCGGCGAGATCCGCGGGATGTACGAGAACGAGCCGGACGTGAAGAAGGTCATCGACACCGCCCGCGGTGTGGAGGGCCTGGTCCGCCAGATGGGCGTGCACGCGGCCGGCGTGATCATGTCCAGCGAGACGATCACCGACCACGTACCCGTCTGGGTGCGGCACACCGACGGCGTCACCATCACCCAGTGGGACTACCCGAGCTGCGAGTCGCTCGGCCTGCTGAAGATGGACTTCCTCGGCCTGCGCAACCTCACGATCATGGACGACGCCGTCAAGATGGTGAAGGCCAACAAGGGGATCGACATCGATCTCCTGGCCCTGCCGCTCGACGATCCCAAGACCTTCGAACTGCTCGGCCGCGGTGACACCCTCGGCGTCTTCCAGTTCGACGGCGGCCCCATGCGGTCCCTGCTGCGGCTGATGAAGCCCGACAACTTCGAGGACATCTCCGCCGTCTCGGCCCTGTACCGGCCGGGCCCGATGGGCATGAACTCGCACACGAACTACGCCCTGCGCAAGAACAAGCAGCAGGAGATCACCCCGATCCACCCGGAGCTGGAGAAGCCCCTCGAAGAGGTGCTCGCGGTCACCTACGGCCTGATCGTCTACCAGGAGCAGGTGCAGAAGGCCGCCCAGATCATCGCCGGGTACTCGCTCGGCGAGGCCGACATCCTGCGCCGCGTGATGGGCAAGAAGAAGCCCGAGGAGCTGGCGAAGAACTTCACCATCTTCCAGGAGGGCGCCCGGAAGAACGGCTACACCGACCAGGCGATCCAGGCCCTGTGGGACGTCCTGGTGCCCTTCGCCGGCTACGCCTTCAACAAGGCCCACTCGGCCGCGTACGGCCTGGTCTCCTACTGGACCGCCTACCTCAAGGCGAACTTCCCGGCCGAGTACATGGCCGGTCTGCTCACCTCGGTCAAGGACGACAAGGACAAGTCCGCGATCTATCTGAACGAGTGCCGCAGGATGGGCATCAAGGTCCTGCCGCCGAACGTGAACGAGTCGGAGCCGAACTTCGCCGCCCAGGGCGACGACGTGATCCTCTTCGGCCTCACCGCGGTGCGCAACGTCGGGCAGAACGTCGTCGAGTCGATCATCAAGACCAGGAAGGCCAAGGGGAAGTTCTCCGCCTTCCCCGATTTCCTGGACAAGGTCGAGGCCGTGGTCTGCAACAAGCGGACCGTCGAGTCGCTGATCAAGGCCGGGGCCTTCGACGAGATGGGCCACACCCGCAAGGGGCTCGTCGCCCACCACGAATCGATGATCGACAACGTGGTCGCGGTCAAGCGCAAGGAGGCCGAGGGACAGTTCGACCTCTTCGGCGGCATGGGCGAGGAGGGCGCCGGCGACGAGCCGGGCTTCGGGCTCGACGTGGAGTTCTCCGACGTGGAGTGGGAGAAGTCCTACCTGCTCGCCCAGGAGCGCGAGATGCTCGGCCTCTACGTCTCCGACCACCCGCTCTTCGGCCTGGAGCACGTCCTGTCCGACAAGACGGACGCGGGCATCTCCCAGCTGACGGGCGGCGAGCACGGCGACGGCGCGGTCGTCACCATCGGCGGCATCATCTCCGGCCTCCAGCGCAAGATGACCAAGCAGGGCAACGCCTGGGCCATCGCCACCGTCGAGGACCTGGCCGGGTCCATCGAATGCATGTTCTTCCCCGCGACCTACCAGCTCGTCTCCACCCAGCTGGTCGAGGACACGGTCGTCTTCGTCAAGGGACGCCTGGACAAGCGCGAGGACGTCCCCCGGCTGGTCGCCATGGAGATGATGGTCCCCGACCTGTCCTCCGCCGGAACCAACGCCCCCGTCGTCCTCACCATCCCCACCGTCAAGGTCACGCCGCCGATGGTGACCCGACTGGGGGAGATCCTGCGCCACCACAAGGGCAACACCGAGGTGCGCATCAAGCTCCAGGGACCGCGGACCACCACCGTGCTGCGCCTCGACAAGCACCGCGTACAGCCCGACCCGGCGCTCTTCGGCGACCTCAAGGTGCTGCTGGGGCCGTCCTGCCTGGCCGGATAGCGGCGGGCCGCGCAGCCCGTCTTCAGACGTGCGGAAGGGCTCGACCGGCACTGCCGGTCGAGCCCTTCCGTCACCGTCGCGGAGGCGTCAGTTGTGGCCGAACTTCTTCTGCTTGCTCTTGTGCGCCAGGTCCAGCGGGGTGGGGGGATGCGCCTGCGACTCGCTCTGGGACTGCGCCGAACTCTTGCCCTGATTCTGGGCCGAGGTGCGCTCCTGGGACTTCGCCGGCTGCTTCTGGTTCTTGTTCTTGGCCATGGGATGCCTCCGTGAGGGGTGTAGGGGCCAGGGCCGCCTTCACACTCACACAAGGGTACAACCCGCGCATTTTGGATCATTACTGCGCGTAGCGATGACCTGTTTCCCCGCGCGCCGTGAGATCCGCCACGCCGATGATCGAGTTCCGGCCTTCAACACCCTTGCGGTCGGGCAGACTCGGGGAAAACGTATCGAGGACCCCCAGGGAAGAGGGTGGAACGCGTGGACCGCTGCGTCGTCCTGGTGGACGCCGGATACCTGCTGGGCGCCGCCGCGAGCCTCCTCGCAGGGGAGCCCTCCCGCTCCCGCATCACCGTCGACCACGCCGCCCTCATCCAGGGCCTGCGCGAGCGGGCCGAGGCCGACACCCAACAGCCCCTGCTGCGGATCTACTGGTTCGACGGCGCGCCCGACCGGGTGCCGCAGCCCGAACACCGGCGGCTGCGCGTGATGCCCCGCGTCACCGTCCGCCTCGGCGCCCTGACCCGCAGCGACGGCCGCTGGGCGCAGAAGGGCGTGGACGCCGCCATGCACGCCGAGCTGACCGAGCTGGCCCGCAACCGGGCCTGCTCCGACGTGGTCCTGGTCACCGGCGACGGCGACCTGCTGCCCGGACTGATGTCCGCCAAGGAACACGGGGTCGCCGTCCACCTGTGGGCCGTCCAGGCCGCCGACGGCGACTACAACCAGTCCGAGGACCTCGTCGCCGAGGCCGACGAGCGCCGCGTCCTGGACCGCGCCTGGATCACCCGGGCCGTCCGGGCCCGCGACCTCGCCGGACTGTGCGCCCCGGCGCCCGCGCCGCGCCCCGAGATCGCCGCGATCCTCTCCGCGCCGCTGCCCGAGGCGGCCCTCGCCGAAGCCGCGCGCAACGGCTCCCCCGCCACCGCGGAGAACCCCGGGACCGGAGCCCCCGTACCGGCGCCCGCCACCGAGGGGGCCAAGCCCGTCCCCACGCCCAAGGACCTCGCCTCGCTGCGCGCCCCGGGCCAGGCCTCCGCCCCGTCCCCGTCGGGCTCCGCCTCCGTCGGCGTGCAGCACGGGCAGTCCCCGGCCGGCAGCGCCCTGCGCTGGTCCTCCGACAAGGGCTGGATCGACCGGGCGGGACCGCTCGGCGAACCCGCCGAGACCGCCTCGCTGCCCACCCTCGCCCAGCTCACCAGCGCCGAACAGCGCTGGGCGGACCGCGAGGAGGACATCACCACCGTCGGCGGTGACCCGTTCGAGGTCGGCCAGGTGTTCGCCCGGCGCTGGATGGAACGGCTCCCGGAGACCGTGCACCTGCAGAAGCTGGCCACGATGTACCCGCGCGTCCCGCACCGCATCGACGGAGAGCTGCTGCGCTACGCCGCCCGGTTCGGGCTGCTCGCGCACAAGGACGACCAGATCGACGAGCACGACCGCTACGCCATCCGGGCCGGGTTCTGGCGGGAGATCGACGTCCGCGCGGCCGCCGAGCACGTGGCCGGCGCACCCGGCGCCACACCCGTCGCCGCCTCCGCGGGCCCCGGAGTCGGCACCACCCCGGCGGCCGAGTAGGGGCGGACGCCGCGTAGGCTGCTCCCTCGTGAGTACGGGCGCAGCACAAGCGAGGCCACCGGGCGGATCCGTCCCGGCAGAGGCCGCGGGAGCGGCCACCGACGTGGTCTGCGCGGTGCGTGACCTGGTCAAGACCTATCCCGCGATCCGAGGCCGGCGCGGAGCTCCCGCCCTGCCCGAGACCCGGGCGACCGACGGCATCTCCCTCGACGTCCGGCGCGGCGAGATCTTCGGACTGCTCGGCCCCAACGGCGCCGGCAAGTCCACCCTGGTGCGCCAGCTCACCGGGCTCATGCGCCCCGACGCGGGCGCGATCAGCCTCCTCGGCCACGACCTCGTACGCCACCCGGAGCGGGCCGCCCGGCTGCTCGCCTACCTGGGGCAGGAGTCCACCGCCCTCGACGAGCTCACGGTCGCGCTGGCCGCCGAGACCACGGGCCGGCTGCGCGGGCTCCCCGCGCGGGAAGCCCGCGCGGCGCGGGACGACGTACTGGAGGAACTCGGGCTGACCGGGATCGCCGGACGGCCCCTGAAGAAGCTTTCCGGCGGACAGCGGCGCCTCGCGTGCTTCGCCGCCGCGCTCGTGGGGGAGCGGCCGGTGCTCGTCCTCGACGAGCCGACGACGGGCATGGACCCGCTGGCCCGGCGGGCCGTGTGGGCCGCCGTGGACCGGCGGCGCGCCCGGCACGGAGCCACGGTCCTGCTGGTCACCCACAACGTCATCGAGGCCGAGACCGTCCTCGACCGGGTCGCGGTCATCGACCACGGCAAGGTCATCGCCTGCGACACCCCGGCCGGGCTCAAGTCCAGATTCTCCGACGAGGTCCGCCTCGAGCTCGTGTGGCGCACCGCCCCGCCGCTGGAGGTGCCCGAAGTCGCGGCGCTCGCCCCGGCGGCCACCGAGACCGGGCGCCGCTGGGTCCTGCGGCTGCCGCAGGACGAGGCACGCGCCGCCGTCGCCGCGGTGACCGGCGGCCCCGCCTTCGCCGCCCTCGACGATTTCACGCTGGCCACGCCCAGCCTGGAGGACGTCTACCTCGCGCTGGGCGGACGGATGAAGGGACTGGTGAGGGCGTGACCGCCGTCGTGGTCGGTGCTGCCGGCGCTGAGCCGCTCGCGCCGCGGGCACGGCTGTTCCCCGCGCTCGCCGCCGTCTACCGGGCCCAGCTGTCCCGGGCGCGGGTGGCGCGGATCCCGCTGCTGTTCGTGGCCACCTTCCAGTCCGTCGGCATCATGATCCTGATGCGCGGCGTGGTCGACGGGGGCTCCGAGGCACGCGCCGTCGTCGCCGGGTCCTCCGTCCTCGTCGTCGCCTTCGTCGCCCTGAACCTGCTCGCCCAGTACTTCGGGCAGCTGCGGGCCGGCGGCGGGCTCGACCACTACGCCACGCTGCCGGTGCCGCCCGCCTCGGTGGTGCTCGGCACGGCCGCCGCGTACGCCTCCTTCACCCTGCCGGGCACGCTCGTCACGGCCGTCTTCGGATGCGTGCTGTTCGGGCTGCCGATGGGAGGCCTGTGGATCCTGGTGGCGGTCGTACCGCTCGCCGGAGCCGCTCTCGCCGGACTGGGCGCGGCGCTCGGGCTGCTCGCGCCGCGCCAGGAGCTGGCCACCCTGGCCGGGCAGCTGGGCATGTCGGCCGCGCTGCTCCTCGGCGTGCTGCCGCCCGAGCGGATGCCGGACGTCATCGTCTGGGCGCGGGACCTGCTGCCGTCCACGTACGGGGTGGAGGCCTTCGCCGAGACCTTCGCGCCGGACCCGGACTGGGCGGCCGTCGCCCTCGACCTCGGGGTGTGCGGGGCCGTCGGGGTGCTGTCCCTCGCCGTCGCGACATGGGCGTACCGGCGGGCGGCGGTCCGCTGACGCCGGTGGCGGCCGGACCTGGCACGATGTGGGGGTGACCGAAGCCGTGACCCCGCCGCCTTCCCCGTTCGACCCGCCGCCGCTCCCGCCGTCGAAGGGGACCGGGAAGTCTGCCGACGCCGACGCCGCTGCCGCCGCCGTCGCCGTCGAGGAGAACACCGCGGCCGATATCCGTGACGGGGCGGCCGTCGCCCTGGTGGTGGCGGTGGCCGGCGTCCTCCTCGGAGTGCTGTGGGCGTGGCTCGCGCCCCGGGTGCAGTACGTCTCCAACGGGGAAGCCGTCTTCCTGCGGAACACCGAGAGCGAGGCGCGGATAGGGGGGGACGGCACCTACTTCCTGCTGGCGGTCGGGTTCGGCGTGCTCAGCGCGGTGGCCGTCTTCCTGTGGCGGCGGCGCGGGGGTGTTCCGCTGGTGATCGGGCTGGCCGTCGGAGCCGTCTTCGCCTCGCTCGTGGGCTGGCGGCTGGGGCTGTGGCTCGGCACGGACTCCGACCTGCCGACGGCTGCCGCCGAGGCGGGCAAGGGGGTGCCGTTCGACGCGCCGTTGCAGTTGCTCGCGCACGGGATGCTGCTCGTGTGGCCGATGGTGGCCGTCGCGGTGCACCTGGGCCTGACGGCCCTGTGGACGCCGCGGGATCCGGTCCCCTCGGCGGGGTGGTACGGAGCCGCCGCCTATCCGTCGCCGCATGTGCATGCCGACGCCGCCGGCACGGAGCCCCCCCGCGCCTGATCCGGCGGTGCCGCTGCCGGGTGCGGGTCCGTTTCCCGGGCTCTGCCCGGGCCCGCGCCTCAATCGCCGGCGAGGCTGGATTTGGCTGAGCTGTGCTCGCACCTGCCGCTCGGCGGAGCCCCAGGAGCGCGGCCGCGGCGCACACGGACACCGGGGTTCCGGCCGGCCAGGCTACGGGCGGGCGATGGGGGACAGGGTGGCGGCCGTCAGGGTGCACAGGGCCGACGGGGGGAGTTCGACCTCCAGGCCGCGGCGGCCCGCCGAGACGCAGATGGTGGGGTGGACGGCAGCCGAGGCGTCCAGGACCGTGCGCAGGCGCTTGCGCTGGCCCAGGGGCGAGATGCCGCCCAGGACGTAGCCCGTGGTGCGTTCCGCCAGGGCCGGGTCGGCCATCGACGCGCGCTTGCCGCCGACGGCCGTGGCCAGGGCCTTCAGGTCCAGGGCGCCCGAGACCGGGACCACCGCCACCGTGAGGACCCCGTCCACGTCCGCGACCAGGGTCTTGAAGACCCGGTCCGCGGACATCCCGAGGGCCTGCGCCGCCTCCTCGCCGTACGAGGGATGGGCCGGGTCGTGCTCGTAGGCGTGGGTGGTGAAGGCGATCCCGGCCGCCGTGAGGGCCACGATCGCCGGGGTGCCGGCCGCCTGCTGCGGCTTCTTCTTCGCCATGGTCAGTTGGGGCTCGTCGGCGCGCGGGTCAGGTCCACCGCCGGGAGCGACGGCAGGTGGCGGATCACCGCGGTCTCCGCCCGCAGGAGCTTGAGCTCCTCCGCGAGGCGCGTCGCGGTGTCCGGGGCCTGGAGGAGGCGCTGCTTCGCCGGGATGTCCAGGACGGCGGCGGCCGCCACCAGGTAGGAGACCACCGAAGGCTCGTCCGGCAGGTCGGCCGGCGAGGTCAGCGTGCGCTCGCGGGCTCCGGCCAGCCTCTTCTGGTAGCTGCGGAAGGCCCGCAGGACCCCTTCGGACAGGGCGCCCGCGCCGTCGCCCGGGTCCTCCGGGAGTTCTTCCAGCTCCGCGACGAGGAACGGGCCCGAGGCGTCGACGGAGAGCAGCCGGACCCGGGTGGTGCCGGTGGCGAGGACTTCGAAGCTGCCGTCCTCCCGTTCCCGGATCGTCGCCGCGTCCGCGATGCAGCCGACCCGGTGGAAGGCCTGGATCGGGTCCGCGCCGAAGCCCGCGGCCGGGCCGCGCTCGGGCACGGCCGTCTGGTCGGGCAGGCCGGGCGCGGTCGGTGCGACTTCCCGGCCGTCGCGGATCGCGACGACGGCCAAGCGGCGCGGCTCCTCCTCACCGCTCTTCAGTAGTTCGCGCATCATGGCGCGATAACGCTCCTCGAAGATGTTCAGCGGCAGCACGAGGCCGGGGAACAGCACCGAGTTCAGCGGGAAGAGGGGCAGGCGAACGGTCGTCACGAGGCACAGGGTAGTGGCCGGACGGCTCGGGCCGTCACCCCCGCCTCAGCAGCCGGGACGCTCCCGCCGCCACCGTCGTGGCCAGGATCCAGCCCAGGATGACGAGGGCCGCCGCGCCCCACTGCCAGCCTCCCGTCATCTTCCAGTGGCCCTCCTGGCCGAGATTGATCACCGGGAGCAGAAGGTCCAGGGCGTACAGGGCAGGGTTCCACTCCGGGTGCTCGCCCGCCTTGATCGGGGCCGGTTCGTGCCGGGAGAACAGCAGCGCGCCCGCCGCCCACAGGACCGCCATCCACAGCGCCGCCCGGCCCGGCCGGTAGCCGTAGGCCACCGTCCAGTCCTGGAGGTGGCCCCAGGCCCTGGCCGCCGGTGACAGGCCGGTCCGGCGCCTGCGCTGCTTGGCCAGCAGCACCTCGCGGGCGTCCGCGTCCTCGCCGCCCGCCCGCAGTACGGCGGCCAGCCGCTCGTAGGGCTCGGGGGAGTACTCCGGTGTCGCCGCCCCGACCCAGGCGAGGCGGCGGGAGAGCGGGAAGTGACCCCGGGGCGCGAGGTTCTCGTAGACGAATCCGTCCATGGCCAGCCGGCCGGGGCCGGGCCAGCTCGTGGACCGGTCGACCAGCTTGCCCACCTTCGCGCCGGAGACCACTACCCTGCCCTCCTCCGGGGCCTCCCCGACGAAGCGGAACTCGGGGGTCTGGACGCGCCGCAGCGAGAGCTCCTGGTCCGGCCGGAGGCGGAAGCGGGCGCCGTAGAAGTCGACGGAGTCACCGAAGCGGCCGTCGTCCAGCCGCAGGCCGCCCTGGCACTCGAAGTGCCGCATGGGGCCGCCACTGGTCGGGGTCCGGCTCCACTCGTACGCGTTGGCAGGTCCCCCGGCCCGGGAGGGCAGGGCGATGGAGGTCAGGTGGAGCGTCCGCTCCACGGTCAGGGCCGGGGCGTTCAGGGCGCGGCTGCCGTACGGGTTGCGCAGTCGCGCGCCGCGCAGGCTCATCGAGGCGCCGACCTTCACCCCGCGCAGGCTGACCTCGCCGTGCGTCTCGATCATGTCGGCGTGGAAGTCCTGCGCCACGGACATCCCGGCGGCGACGATCGCCCGCCCCCGGCCGTCCCGCCGGACGACCGCATGGCTGATCAGCAGGTCCGTGCCGATCTGCGCGTCGACCAGCCGGATCCCGTGCGCCACCCGGGAGGACACCAGGTGCAGATCACCCTCGGTGCGCAGCCGGGCCGCCACGATCCGGGGTATCGCGCAGTTGTCCAGCCGGAAGGTGCCGCACCGGGCCTCGGAGAGCTGGATCTCCTCGTCGAAGCGGCACGAGCGGATCTCGACGTACGGGGCGACCGTGCCACCGGACAGATCCAGCCGCCCGGTGATCCGGGCGCCGCGCAGTTTCAGGCAGCCGACCCGGCCCGGGACGGGCGGGGGACCGGCCAGCAGCAGCAGCGCCACGACCTCGGCCCGGACCGTGCGCTCGGGGCCCCAGGCCCGGTCCGTGTGCGGATCGTCCTGGTCCGGGGCATGGGTCCGCAGATCGCAGACGCCGCCCGCGCGGAACGCCTGCCACATGCGGTGCTCGGCGTCGCTGAGATCCGCCGGCCCCACCACTGCCTCGTCCGTCCGTGTCTCGGTCATGGCGGCTCCCCCCGCTGTCACCTGTCCGTGACAGAACGCTAAGGGGAGGGTGTGACATCCGGGATGTGTATCAGCCAGTGATACGGGCGAACGGTGGCGCGAGGCGGTCTGAGAGAATTGGGACGTGATCTCTCGTATCGACCTGCGCGGTGACGCCCTCCCCGAGGGCGGCGCCCTGCGCGATCTGCTGCCCCGTGCCGAGTTCGACGTAGAAGCCGCCCTGGAGAAAGTGCGGCCCATCTGCGAGGACGTCCATCATCGTGGCACGGCGGCGCTGATCGAGTACGCGCGGAAGTTCGACGGGGTCGAGCTCACGCAGGCCAGGGTGCCCGCCGAGGCGATCAAGGCCGCCCTGGAGCAGCTGGATCCGGCCGTCCGCGCGGCGCTCGAGGAGTCGATCCGGCGTGCCCGGATCGTGCACCGCAACCAGCGCCGCACCGAGCACACCACCCAGGTGGTCCCCGGCGGAACGGTGACCGAGAAGTGGGTTCCGGTCGAGCGCGTGGGGCTGTACGCCCCGGGCGGCCGCTCCGTGTACCCGTCCTCCGTCGTCATGAACGTCGTCCCCGCCCAGGAGGCGGGCGTCGAGTCGATCGCGCTCGCGTCCCCGCCGCAGGTGGAGTTCGACGGCCTGCCGCACCCGACGATCCTCGCCGCCTGCGCGCTGCTCGGCATCGACGAGGTGTACGCCGCGGGCGGCGCGGTCGCCGTCGCGATGTTCGCGTACGGCACCGAGGAGTGCCCGCCGGTCAACATGGTGACCGGCCCCGGCAACATCTGGGTCGCCGCCGCCAAGCGCTTCTTCACCGGCAAGATCGGCATCGACACCGAGGCCGGCCCGACCGAGATCGCGGTCCTCGCGGACTCCACGGCCGACCCGGTGCACGTCGCCGCCGACCTGATCAGCCAGGCCGAGCACGACCCGCTGGCCGCGGCCGTCCTGGTCACCGACTCCGCGGAGCTCGCCGAGGCCGTCGAGCGGGAGCTGGAGCCGCAGGTCGCGGCCTCCAAGCACGTCGAGGACCGGATCAAGCCCGCCCTCGCGGGCCGGCAGTCCGCGATCGTGCTGGTCGACAGCCTGGAGGACGGCCTCAAGGTCGTCGACGCGTACGGCGCCGAGCACCTGGAGATCCAGACCGCCGACGCGGCCGCCTGGGCCGCCCGGGTCCGCAACGCGGGCGCGATCTTCGTCGGCCCGTGGGCGCCCGTCTCGCTCGGCGACTACTGCGCCGGGTCGAACCACGTGCTGCCCACCGGCGGCTGCGCCTGCCACTCCTCCGGCCTGTCCGTGCAGTCCTTCCTGCGCGGCATCCACATCGTCGACTACACGCGCGACGCCCTCGCCGAGGTCACCCACCACGTGGTGACGCTCGCCGAGGCCGAGGACCTGCCGGCGCACGGCGCCGCCCTGAAGGCGCGGTTCGGGTGGAAGGTTCCCCAGGCATGACCGGGATCATCGGCATCGACGACCTCCCCATCCGGGACGAGCTGCGCGGCAAGACCCCGTACGGCGCCCCGCAGCTCGACGTACCCGTCCAGCTGAACACCAACGAGAACCCGTACGAGCTGCCCGAGGAGCTGGTCCGGCGCATCGCCGAGCGCGTCGCGGACGCCGCCCGCACCCTCAACCGCTACCCCGACCGGGACGCGGTCGAGCTGCGGACCGAGCTGGCCGCCTACCTCACCCGTACCGGCAAGCACCCGGTGGCGCGGGAGAACGTATGGGCCGCCAACGGCTCCAACGAGGTCCTCCAGCAGCTGCTCCAGACCTTCGGCGGACCCGGCCGCACCGCGATCGGCTTCGAGCCCTCGTACTCGATGCACGCGCTGATCGCCCGCGGCACCGGGACCGGCTGGATCTCCGGCCCGCGCGGCGAGGACTTCAGCCTCGACGTGGAGGCCGCCGAGCGGGCGATCGCCGAGCACCGGCCCGACGTCGTCTTCATCACCTCGCCCAACAACCCCACGGGTACCGCGGTCGAGGCGGAGACGGTCCTCGCCCTGTACGAGGCCGCCCAGGCGGCCAAGCCGTCCCTCGTGGTGGTCGACGAGGCGTACGTGGAGTTCAGTCACCGGGACTCGCTGCTGCCCCTCATCGAGGGCCGCCCGAACCTGGTGATCTCCCGGACCATGTCCAAGGCCTTCGGGGCCGCCGGTCTGCGCCTGGGCTACCTGGCCGCGCACCCCGCCGTCGTCGACGCCGTCCAGCTGGTGCGCCTGCCGTACCACCTGTCGGCCGTCACCCAGGCGACCGCGCTGGCCGCCCTGGAGCACACCGACACCCTGCTCGGCTACGTCGAGCAGCTCAAGGCCGAGCGGGACCGCCTGGTCATCGAACTGCGGGCGATCGGCTACGAGGTCACCGA
Source organism: Streptomyces sp. NPDC003042 (assembly GCF_053591315.1). Lineage (NCBI taxonomy): Bacteria > Bacillati > Actinomycetota > Actinomycetes > Kitasatosporales > Streptomycetaceae > Streptomyces > Streptomyces sp. NPDC003042. Next base: position 22,016 of record NZ_JBSFTP010000027.1, on the reverse strand, counting down.
GTCCGACGCGAACTTCATCCAGTTCGGGAAGTTCGACGACGCGCACACCGCCTGGCAGAAGATCCTCGACCAGGGCGTCCTGGTACGGGACAACGGCGTACCGGGCCGGCTGCGGGTCACCGCGGGCACACCGGCCGAGAACGACGCGTTCCTGGAAGCGGTTCGCGCACTGAAGAAGGAGCAGCACGCATGAGCCGCATCGGACGGGTCGAGCGCACCACGAAGGAGACCTCGGTCGTCGTCGAGATAAACCTCGACGGCACCGGCAAGGTCGACGTCTCGACGGGTGTGGGCTTCTACGACCACATGCTCGACCAGCTCGGCCGCCACGGCCTCTTCGACCTCACGGTCAAGACCGACGGCGACCTGCACATCGACACCCACCACACCATCGAGGACACCGCCCTCGCGCTCGGCGCCGCCTTCAAGCAGGCCCTCGGCGACAAGGTGGGCATCTACCGCTTCGGCAACTGCACCGTGCCGCTCGACGAGTCCCTCGCCCAGGTGACCGTCGACCTGTCCGGCCGCCCCTACCTCGTGCACACCGAGCCCGAGAACATGGCGCCGATGATCGGCTCGTACGACACGACGATGACCCGGCACATCTTCGAGTCCTTCGTCGCGCAGGCCCAGATCGCGCTGCACATCCACGTCCCGTACGGGCGCAACGCCCACCACATCGTGGAGTGCCAGTTCAAGGCCCTGGCCCGCGCCCTGCGCTACGCCGCCGAGTTCGACCCGCGCGCCGCCGGAATCCTGCCCTCCACGAAGGGCGCCCTCTAGCCGTGAACGGGCTCAACACCATCCTCATCGTCCTCGGCCTCTTCCTGGCCGGCGGCGTCTACTCCTTCCAGAAGCAGGAGATGCCCAAGTCGGTCATCGTCCTGCTCGCCATCGGCTCCGCGATGTGTCTGCTCGCCGGAGTCCTGCGGATCCAAGGAATCTGGTAATGAGCGCAGCCAAGACCGTCGTGGTCTTCGACTACGGCTTCGGCAACGTCCGCTCGGCCGAGCGCGCCCTCGCGCGCGTCGGCGCGGACGTCGAGATCACCCGCGACTACGACAAGGCGATGGACGCCGACGGCCTCCTCGTCCCCGGCGTCGGCGCCTTCTCCGCCTGCATGAAGGGCCTCAAGGACGTCCGCGGCGACTGGATCATCGGCCGCCGGCTGTCCGGCGGGCGCCCCGTCATGGGCATCTGCGTCGGCATGCAGATCCTCTTCGAGCGCGGCATCGAGCACGGCGTCGAGACTTCAGGTCTCGACGAGTGGCCCGGCACCGTCGGCCCGCTGAGGGCCCCCGTCGTCCCCCACATGGGCTGGAACACCGTCGACGCCCCGGCCGACAGCCAGGCCTTCGCCGGCCTCGACGCCGACGCCCGGTTCTACTTCGTGCACTCCTACGCGGCGCACGAGTGGAACCTGGAAGTCACCAACCCGCTGATCCGCGCCCCCAAGGTCACCTGGGCCACCCACGGCCGGCCCTTCGTCGCGGCCGTGGAGAACGGCGCCCTGTGGGCCACCCAGTTCCACCCGGAGAAGTCCGGCGACACCGGCGCCCAGCTCCTCACCAACTGGATCGAGACCCTGTGATGACCGCACCCGTACTTGAGCTCCTCCCCGCGGTCGACGTCCGCGACGGCCAGGCCGTACGTCTCGTGCACGGCGTGTCGGGCAGCGAGACCTCCTACGGCTCCCCGCTGGAGGCCGCCCTCGCCTGGCAGCGCTCCGGCGCCCAGTGGCTGCACCTGGTCGACCTGGACGCCGCCTTCGGCACCGGCGACAACCGTGCCCTCGTCGCCGAGATCACCCGGGCCATGGACATCAAGGTCGAGCTGTCCGGCGGCATCCGCGACGACGCCTCGCTCGCCGCGGCCCTCGCCACCGGCTGCACCCGCGTCAACCTCGGCACCGCCGCCCTGGAGACCCCCGAGTGGGCCGCCAAGGCCATCGCCGAGCACGGCGACCGGATCGCGGTCGGCCTCGACGTACGCGGCACCACCCTCAAGGGCCGCGGCTGGACCAGCGAGGGCGGCGACCTGTACGAGACCCTCGCCCGCCTGGACTCCGAGGGCTGCGCCCGCTACGTCGTCACCGACATCGGCAAGGACGGCACGCTGACGGGCCCCAACCTGGAGCTGCTGCGGGGCGTCTGCGCCGCCACCGACCGGCCCGTCGTGGCCTCCGGCGGCATCTCCTGCCTGGACGACCTGCGCGCGCTGTCCGAGCTGGTGCCGCTGGGCGTCGAGGGCGCGATCGTGGGCAAGGCCCTGTACGCCAAGGCCTTCACCCTGGAAGAGGCCCTGGAGGTGGTGTCCGCGTGAGCGCCTCGGACGAAGTGCGTCGGATTTCCTCGGGCGGCCCCTACGAGGACGTCATCGGCTACTCCCGCGCCGTTCAGCTCCCCAACGGCCTCGTCCTCGTTTCCGGCTGCACCGCGGCCGACGGCGGCGGCCCGTACGACCAGACCATCGGTGCCTTCGGCGTCGCCTTCAAGGCGCTGGCGCAGGCCGGGATGGGCCCCGAGCACGTGGTCCGCACCCGGATGTACCTCACCCACGCCCGCGACGTGGACGACGTGGGCCGCGCCCACAAGGAGCTGTTCGACGCGGTCCGCCCCGCCGCATCCATGATCATCGTCTCCGGCTTCGTCGACCCCGGCATGGTCGTCGAGGTCGAGGTCGAAGCCTTCCGAGCCGAACCGGGAGAAAGCGCATGACCCTCGCCGTACGGGTGATCCCCTGCCTGGACGTGGACAACGGCCGGGTCGTCAAGGGCGTCAACTTCCAGAACCTGCGCGACGCCGGAGACCCGGTGGAGATGGCCAAGCTCTACGACGCCGAGGGCGCCGACGAGCTGACCTTCCTCGACATCACCGCCTCCTCCGGCAACCGCGAGACCACGTACGACGTGGTACGGCGCACCGCCGAGCAGGTCTTCATCCCGCTGACCGTCGGCGGCGGCGTCCGCACCGCGGACGACGTGGACAAGCTCCTGCGGGCCGGCGCGGACAAGGTGGGCGTCAACACCGCCGCCATCGCCCGCCCCGAGCTCATCCAGGAGATCGCCGAGCGCTTCGGCCGCCAGGTCCTCGTCCTGTCCGTGGACGCGCGCCGCACGGCCACCGGCTCCTTCGAGGTCACCACGCACGGCGGCCGTGTCGGCACCGGCATCGACGCCGTCGAATGGGCCCACCGGGCGGCCGAACTCGGCGCCGGGGAAATCCTGCTGAACTCGATGGACGCCGACGGGACGAAGGACGGCTACGACACCGAGATGATCGCGGCCGTTCGGAGGCACGTCACGGTCCCGGTGATCGCCTCGGGCGGTGCGGGCAAGCTCGCGCACTTCGCGCCGGCGATCGAGGCGGGCGCCGACGCGGTGCTCGCGGCGTCGGTGTTCCACTTCGGCGACCTGCGGATCTCCGAGGTCAAGGCGGCCCTCCGCGAGGCGGGCCACCCCGTTCGGTAGTTCGAGACGTCCCTCGGGGTAGTGAAGTCGGTAGCTGTCCAGGTAGCGGCGGTCGTACGCTGACCGCATGCCTGGAATCACGATCGACTTCACCGAAGAGGAACTGGCCGAGCTGCGTGCCGAGGCCAAAGAGAAAGGCGTCGCGATCAAGCGGCTGGCGCACGACATACTGACCGAGGATGTCGTGCGCCGTCGCCAGCGGCAGAGGTTCATCGAAGGGGCGAGCGCGAAATTCGCGCTCCTCGCCCCCGAGTTCCTGGAGGCTTTCCCGGAAGGCGACCGGTGAATCTCCGCATCGACGCCGGCTGGATCCTGGGCATCCAGTACAGCCATGTGCCATCCGATCCCGCGCTACGGGACTGGGGAGCGCTGCACGCGGCCGTCGAGCGGCACGCGTTCGAACGCTTCGCGGGTGAGCCGTACTACGAGGAGGCGCCGACCCGGGCGGCAGCGCTGCTGGAGACCATCGTGCGCCTCAGGCCGTTCGAGGACTACAACGGCCTCATCGGCGCGATGTGTGCCTGGGAGTACATGGAGCTGTCGGGCGCCCCGCTCACTCCGCCGCCCGGCGCCATGGTGCAACTGGTGCGGGACATCCGCACCGAGAAGGCCACCTTGCAGGTGGCCGCCCGGCTCCTGCGTGACTGGGCGGCCTGACGTGTCCACCGAGCAGCAGCCGGCCGGTTCCACGACCAGCCGGGCCGTGATCGACCAGGCCATGGCGGAAGCAGCCACGCTCACTGCCGACGACCGTGCGGGGGCACTCCGCTGGATGCATGAGTACGCGGAGATCTTCCTGGATTTCGAGGTACTGGCCGACCGTGAACGGTCCGGCCGGTGAGCCTTTAAATGCCCAGCTTGGCCGCCGTCAGCTGAGCCACGGCGTCCTTCTCCCCGTCCAGGGACACCGCCGCCGCATCCTGCCGGCCGAAGCAGAACATCGTCAGCTCACCCGGTTCGCCCGTCACCGTCACCACCGGGGTGCCCTTGTGCGCCACCGCCGTGCGGCCGTCCGGGCGGCGCAGGACCAGGCCCACCGGCGAGCGGCGGCCGGTCAGGCGGGCCAGCTTCTCCAGGCGGGACCACAGCGCGTCCGCGAACACCGGGTCCAGTTCCCGCGGCGACCAGTCCGGCTGCGCGCGCCGGACGTCCTCCGCGTGGACGTAGAACTCCACCGCGTTCGCCGCCTCGTCGATCTGCTTGAGCGCGTACACGGAGAGCTTCGGCGGGCCGGTCCGGATCAGCTGGATCAGTTCCTCGTACGGCTTGGCGGTGTACTCCTCCATCGCCTTGTCCAGGCGGGCCTTGAGCACGTTCAGCAGCAGGCCCCCCGCCGCGTCCGGCCGGCGCTCCCGGACGACCAGGTGCGCGGCCAGTACCCGGCACGTCCAGTCGTCGCACAGCGTCGGCGCATCCGGTCCCGCCGCCTCCAACAGGTCCGCCAGCAGCAGTCGTTCACGCTTCGCATGGGTAGACATGCGGGCCAGCCTACGGCCGGAACCCGCCGCGCGCCCGTTCATCAGGCGGACAGGGATCCGTGCCCGCCTTCACCGCCCGGCACAATGGCCGCATGAGTACGTCCCCCCTCCCCGGCAACCTCGACCCCGCCGTCGCCGCGCGCCTCAAGCGCTCCGCGGACGGCCTGGTACCGGCCATCGCCCAGCAGTACGACACCGGTGAGGTGCTGATGCTCGGCTGGATGGACGACGAGGCCCTGCACCGCACCCTGACCACGGGCCGCTGTACGTACTGGTCGCGCAGCCGCCAGGAGTACTGGGTGAAGGGGGACACTTCCGGCCACTTCCAGCACGTGAAGTCCGTCGCCCTCGACTGCGACGCCGACACCGTGCTCGTCAAGGTCGACCAGGTCGGGGCCGCCTGCCACACCGGAGCCCGCACCTGCTTCGACGACGATGTCCTCCTCGATGTCCTCCCCCCGGACGACGTCCTCCCCGCCGACGCCGACTAGGTAGGGTCCCACGCCATGGATCTTGAGACGTTCCGCAAGCTCGCGGCCGACCGCCGCGTCATCCCCGTGAGCCGCAAGTTGCTGGCCGACGGGGACACCCCCGTGGGCCTCTACCGGAAGCTCGCCGCCGAGCGCCGCGGCACCTTCCTGCTGGAGTCGGCCGAGAACGGCCGCTCGTGGTCCCGGTACTCCTTCATCGGCGTACGCAGCGACGCGACCCTGACCGTCAAGGACGGCCAGGCCCACTGGATCGGCACCCCGCCCGTCGGCGTACCCACCGACGGCGACCCGCTCGACGCCCTGCGCGCGACCGTCGAGGCCCTGCACACGCCCCGTGACCTGGCGCCCGGCATGCCGCCCTTCACCGGCGGCATGGTCGGCTACCTCGGCTACGACATCGTGCGCCGCCTGGAGCGCATCGGCGAGCACGGCACGGACGACCTGCGACTGCCCGAGCTGACGATGCTGCTCACCTCCGACCTGGCGGTCATGGACCACTGGGACGGCACGGTCCAGCTCATCGCCAACGCGATCAACCAGAACGACCTCGCATCGGGCGTGGACGAGGCGTACGCCGACGCCGTCGCCCGACTCGACGCGATGGAGGCCGACCTCGCACGGCCGGCCCCCTACGTACCGGCCCCGCTGCCGGACTCCGTGCTGCCGCCGTTCGACGCCCTGTGGGGCGGCGAGAAGTACCAGGCGGCCGTCGAGGACATCAAGGAGCGCATCCGGGCCGGCGAGGCCTTCCAGGTGGTGCCCTCGCAGCGGTTCGAGACCCCCTGCCACGCCTCCGCCCTGGACGTCTACCGGGTGCTGCGGGCCACCAACCCGTCCCCGTACATGTACCTCTTCCGCTTCGAGAACGGCTTCGACGTGGTCGGCTCCAGCCCCGAGGCGCTGGTCAAGGTCGAGGACGGGCGGGCCATGGTCCACCCCATCGCCGGCACCCGGCACCGGGGCGCCACCCCGCAGGAGGACCACGACCTCGCCGAGGAGCTGCTGGCCGACCCCAAGGAGCGCGCCGAGCACCTGATGCTCGTCGACCTCGGCCGCAACGACCTGGGGCGGGTCTGCGAGCCGGGCTCCGTCGAGGTCGTCGACTTCATGAACATCGAGCGCTACTCGCACGTCATGCACATCGTGTCCACCGTCACCGGGCGGATCGCCGAGGGCAAGACCGCCTTCGACGTGCTCACCGCCTGCTTCCCGGCCGGCACCCTCTCCGGCGCGCCCAAGCCCCGCGCCATGCAGATCATCGAGGAGCTGGAGCCCTCCCGCCGAGGCCTCTACGGCGGCTGCGTCGGCTACCTGGACTTCGCGGGGGACTCCGACACGGCCATCGCCATCCGTACCGCACTGCTGCGCGACGGGACGGCGTACGTGCAGGCCGGCGCCGGGGTCGTCGCGGATTCGGTGCCCGAGCTGGAGGACAACGAGTGCCGCAACAAGGCGGCCGCCGTGCTCCGCGCCGTGGGAGCGGCGAACCGCCTCCACCGCGCCTGAGGCCGTAGGGGATAGTGGGGTACGTGAGCGCCGTACCCCCGCCCCAGCCCCCCACCCCGACCGATGACGCCGAGGCCCCCGAGAGTGGCGGCGGCCGCCGCAGCGTGGCCGTCGCCCTGCTGCTCGGCGCGCTCGGCGCCACCGTCGTCCTGCTCGCCTCCGGCCGTGTGTGGGCCCGGGGCAGCGCCGCCGTCGGCGACGGCTCCCTCGCGCTGACCGCGGACGGGCGGGCCGTCACCGGCCTGCCCGCGGCCCTGGCCATCGTGGGCCTGGCGGCCCTGGTCGCGGTGTTCGCCGTACGCGGTCGCGGCCGGCTGCTGGTGTCCGGGTTGCTCGCGCTGAGCGGCCTCGGCGCGGCGCTGGCCTCCGTGGCCGCCGCCGACGACCGCCGGGCGCTGGACGAGCGGGCCGCCACCGCGACGGCGGACACCGCGGCGCGCGTGGCCGGGCTCACCCATACGGCGTGGCCGTACATCGCCGCCGCCGGAGCCGTCCTGATCCTGCTCGCGGGACTCCTGGCGTTGCGCTACGGCCGGAGCTGGCCGGCGATGGGCGGTCGCTACGAGCGCGACGGCAGTCCCCGTACGCGTACGCCCGCGGCGGTGGACCCGGACCGCCCGGAGGACGTGTGGAAGGCCCTGGACCGCGGCGAGGACCCGACCCGCTGAAGAATCTTCCCGCCCGGTGCGGGACAATGACACCGAACGTGCGGCGCGGACCGCACGTTCGACAAAGCAGCGCGACAGAGCAACGAGGAGCAACTCATGGCGGGCACGAGCCACGGACACACCCCGGCCGCCTGGACCGGTGTCATCATCGCCTTCATCGGTTTCTGCGTCTCCGGCGCGTTCATGGTGGTGGCGAATCCGCTCGGGTTCTGGGCGGGCCTCGTCGTCGTCGCGCTCGGCGGTGTCGTCGGCATGGCCATGAAGGCCGCGGGCATGGGTGCCCCCAAGACCACCCACCGCGACCTCGCCGAGGTCATCGCCGCCAACCGGACGCCGGCCAAGGCCTGAGCGCGACTCCTGCGGATCGAAAGGCGCGGCCCTGTCGGGCTGCGCCTTTTGTCATGACCGGAGAGAATCAGCGGGTGGACGCCTTCCGTACTCCCGCAGCGCCTTCCGAGCCACCGCCACCGCCACCGCTGCCGCCGTTCGCGCCGCACACGGCGGGGCCGGTACGGGTCTCCCGGGCCCGGCGGTTGGCCGCCCCGGCGCTCACCCTGGCCGGGGCCGCGGCCGCCTTCGCGTACGTGGGCGCCGTGGACCCCAACGAACCCGGGCACTACCCGCTCTGCCCGCTGCTGCGGCTGACCGGCATCCTCTGCCCCGGCTGCGGCGGGCTGCGCAGCGCGCACGCCTTCGCCCACGGGGATCTGGTCACCGCCCTCGGGGCCAACGCCGTGGCCGTCGCCGGGTATCTCGTCTTCGCCGGTTTCATCGCCCTGTGGCTGGTGCGGGCCTTCCGCGGCCGGCCGGCGCCCCGGCTCACCCTGAGACCGGCCTATTGGTGGGGCATCGGCGGGCTCGTATTCGTTTTCTCGATTGTTCGCAATTTTCCCTTCGGTTCCGCTCTGGCGCCCTGAGGCCGGGCAGGATCCATAGGAAGGACATATTCCGACTGTCCAGTCAATGGGATACGGCGAAGTCCGTGCGGAGCCGCAGCGACCTGCGGATACCATTTGAGTGCTGACCTTGCAGTGGTACGTGTCCGCAAGGCGGCCGACCGTCATCAACCCGGAAGGGGGCCGCTCGCGTGAGTGTGCTCGACGAGATCATCGAAGGGGTCCGCGAAGACCTTGCCGAACGGCAGGCACGCGTGAGCCTCGACGAGCTCAAGGAGCGTGCCGCCAAGGCGCCCCAGGCCAAGGACGGTGTCGCCGCCCTGCGTGGCGACAGCGTCAAGGTGATCTGCGAGGTCAAGCGCTCCAGCCCCTCCAAGGGCGCGCTGGCCGCGATCGCCGATCCGGCCGGGCTCGCCGCCGACTACGAGGCGGGCGGTGCGGCGGTCATCTCCGTCCTCACCGAACAGCGTCGTTTCGGCGGCTCGCTGGCCGACCTGGAAGCCGTCCGCGCCCGCGTGGACATCCCGATCCTGCGCAAGGACTTCATCGTCACGGCCTACCAGCTGTGGGAGGCGCGCGCCTACGGCGCCGACCTCGTGCTGCTGATCGTGGCGGCCCTCGACGACGAGGCCCTCGTCTCCCTCATCGAGCGGGCCGAGTCCATCGGCCTGACCCCGCTCGTCGAGGTCCACGACGAGGAGGAGGTCGAGCGCGCGGTCGCAGCGGGCGCCAAGATCATCGGCGTCAACGCCCGCAACCTCAAGGACCTCAAGGTCGACCGCTCCACCTTCGAGCGCGTCGTCCAGGAGATCCCCGACCACATCGTGAAGGTCGCCGAGTCCGGCATCCGCGGACCGCACGACCTGATCGCGTACGCCAACGAGGGCGCCGACGCCGTCCTCGTCGGAGAGTCCCTGGTCACCGGCCGGGACCCGAAGGCGGCCGTCGCCGACCTCGTCGCCGCCGGCGCCCACCCCGCCCTGCGCCACGGCCGGAGCTGACCCTCCCGTGCCCCCCTCCCGCCCCTGCGTCCGCACCCGACCGGGCCCCGGCCCGGCCGGCGCGACGACGAAGCACGCGCCCCTGGCGCGCGGCTGCCGCCCTCGCGGCTGCCGCGCCCCGGCCCGGCGTGTGCACGGACGGCGGGTGCGCTACGTGATCGGCTCCGAGCCCGGCCAGGTCAACGGCATGCGATGGCGCGGCGGAGCCGCGCTGTAACGACGGCTGCCCGAGCCCGGTACGCGAGACGTACCGGCCCGGGGGGCCGCGTGCGGCCACGCCCTGGAGCCACGGTTCCCGGGCGCGGGCCGATCCGTCCGTACGGCGCCACCCCTTCCTCAGCGGGGTGCGCGAACCTCGGACCGACGGCGCCATACGGTGAAACGCACCCGCCGCCCAGCAACCCGTTCCGCATCCCGTAGGAGTAGTGGCCATGTCCACCAGCTCGTTCTTCATTCCGGACCCGGAGGGTCACGTCCCGAACGCCGAGGGCTACTTCGGCGACTTCGGCGGCAAGTTCATCCCCGAGGCGCTCGTCGCCGCGGTGGACGAGGTCGCGGTCGAGTACGAGAAGGCCAAGGGCGACCCGGCCTTCGCCGCCGAGCTCAACGAGCTCATGGTGAACTACACGGGCCGCCCCAGCGCCCTCACCGAGGTGCCCCGCTTCGCCGAGCACGCCGGCGGCGCCCGGATCTTCCTCAAGCGCGAGGACCTGAACCACACCGGCTCGCACAAGATCAACAACGTGCTGGGCCAGGCGCTGCTCACCAAGCGCATGGGCAAGACCCGCGTCATCGCCGAGACCGGAGCCGGCCAGCACGGCGTGGCCACCGCCACCGCCTGCGCCCTCTTCGGCCTCGACTGCACCATCTACATGGGCGAGATCGACACCCAGCGCCAGGCCCTCAACGTGGCCCGCATGCGCATGCTCGGCGCCGAGGTCATCGCCGTGAAGTCCGGCTCCCGGACCCTCAAGGACGCCATCAACGAGGCGTTCCGCGACTGGGTCGCCAACGTCGAGCGGACCCACTACCTCTTCGGCACGGTCGCGGGCCCGCACCCCTTCCCGGCCATGGTCCGCGACTTCCACCGCGTCATCGGGGTCGAGGCCCGCCGCCAGATCCTGGAGCGCACCGGCCGGCTGCCGGACGCCGTCGCGGCCTGCGTCGGCGGCGGCTCCAACGCCATCGGCCTCTTCCACGCCTTCATCCCCGACGCCGGCGTCCGCCTGGTCGGCTTCGAGCCCGCCGGGCACGGCGTGGAGACCGGCGAGCACGCGGCCACGCTGACCGCGGGCGAGCCCGGGATCCTGCACGGCTCCCGTTCGTACGTCCTTCAGGACGAGGAGGGCCAGATCACCGAGCCCTACTCGATCTCCGCCGGTCTGGACTACCCGGGCATCGGCCCCGAGCACTCCTACCTCAAGGACACCGGCCGCGGCGAGTACCGCGCGGTCACCGACGACGACGCCATGCAGGCCCTGCGCCTGCTCTGCCGTACGGAGGGCATCATCCCGGCGATCGAGTCGGCGCACGCCCTCGCCGGGGCGCTCGACCTCGGCAAGGAACTGGGCAAGGACGGCCTGATCGTGGTCAACCTGTCCGGGCGCGGCGACAAGGACATGGACACGGCGGCGCGCTACTTCGACCTGTACGACCGGGCCGAGAACGCGGCTGAGGGGGAGAGCAAGTGAGTACGGCACACGAGAAGACCGGCCGCCTGGAACTGCTGAGCAGCACCCTCGCCAAGGCCAAGTCCGAGGACCGCGCGGCCCTCGTCGCCTACCTGCCCGCCGGATTCCCGACCGTGGACGGCGCCATCGAGGCGGTCAAGGCCGTCATCGCGGGCGGCGCGGACGTGGTCGAGATCGGCCTGCCGCACAGCGACCCGGTCCTGGACGGCGCGATCATCCAGACCGCCGACGACATCGCCCTGCGCGGCGGCGTGAAGATCGCCGACGTCATGCGCACCGTGCGCGAGGCGTTCGAGGCCACCGGGGTCCCGATCCTGGTCATGACGTACTGGAACCCCATCGACCGCTACGGCGTCGAGCGGTTCACCGCCGAGCTGGCGGCCGCGGGCGGCGCCGGCTGCATCCTGCCCGACCTGCCGGTCCAGGAGTCCGCGCTGTGGCGCGAGCACGCGGCCAGGCACGGTCTGGCGACCGTCTTCGTCGTGGCCCCCAGCAGCCAGGACGCGCGCCTGGCGACCATCACCGCAGCCGGTTCCGGCTTCGTCTACGCCGCCTCCCTCATGGGCGTCACGGGCACCCGCGAGTCGGTCGGCACCGAGGCCCAGGAGCTGGTGCGCCGCACCCGCGCCACCACCGATCTGCCGGTCTGCGTGGGCCTGGGCGTCTCCAACGCAGCCCAGGCCAAGCAGGTCGCGGGCTTCGCGGACGGGGTGATCGTCGGCTCGGCCTTCGTGAAGCTGCTGCTGGACGCGCCGGACCTGCCCACCGGGCTGGCCGCCGTGGAGGCACTGGCGGGCGAGCTTGCGGAAGGCGTACGCAGGTCCTGACGCGGGACGGGCCCAGGACGGGGTTCTGTAGTCCGATCGGGTGGAAACAGGGGCGGGGAGGCACGCGAGTGCCTCCCCGCTTCGTTTGGCCGAACGTGAGCGAGAAGAACGACGGTGCGAACCGCGATGCGACGAAACGATCGGCCCGCGAGCGACTCCTCGTGGAGCGCGAGCGGCAGAAGGCCCGGGACAAGCGCCGGCGGACCCTGATCGTGTCGGCGGCGGTGGTCGGCGTACTCGGCCTGGCGGCCGTCGTCGGCCTGATCGCCGCCAATGCCGGGTCCGACAAGCCGGACAAGGCGGGTCCGGTGGTAGCGCCGTCGGGGGCCACCGGCAAGGACGCGCTCGCCATCCAGACCGGCAAGAGCGACGCCAAGTCCCAGCTGACCATCTGGGAGGACTTCCGCTGCCCCGCCTGCAAGTCCTTCGAGATCAACTACAAGGACACCATCCACGAGCTGGAGGCCAAGGGGCTGCTCAAGACCGAGTACCACCTGGTCACCCTGATCGACGGGAACATGGGCGGCACCGGATCGCTGAAGTCCGCGAACGCCGCCGCCTGCGCGCAGGACGCGGGCAAGTTCACCGCGTACCACGACGTGCTCTTCCTGAACCAGCCGGAGGAGGTCGACGACGCCTACGGGAAGAACGCCAAGCTGTTCGAACTGGCCGCCAAGGTCGACGGACTCGACACCCCCGAGTTCCGCTCGTGCGTGGAGGACGGGACGCACAACAGCTGGGTCGCCAAGTCCCACGAGGCCTTCCGGGCCGGGAAGTTCCGCGGCACGCCGACCGTGCTGCTCGACGGCAAGGACATCTTCGCCGACCAGGCCGATCCGCTGACCCCGGCGAAGCTGAAGGCGAGGGTGGAGGCAGCGGCGAAGGGCGCCGGCGGCGGCGCGAGCGGATCCGATTCCGCGAAGGGGGCGGGGAAGGGCTCCCCGTCCGCCTCGGCCTCCGGCCCGGCCTCGCGCTCGGCCTCCGGCTCGGCCTCCGGCTCGGCCTCCGGCTCGGCCTCGGCCTCCCCGAGGACCTCGTCCACGACCGGGTCGAAAGCGGTGTCAAAGGGGACCGCGCAGGACTGAGCGGTGCCAGGACAGGGCGCCTGGGCATGTGTGGGTTTGGTTTCAGCTTGCCGGGCGGGTTGCGGTCAGCACCGCCCGGCAGGGTAGCGTCAGGTCTGCCATGACCCTTGCCTATATCCCCAGTCCGTCGACCGGCGTGATCCATCTCGGACCGATCCCGCTCCGCGGCTACGCGTTCTGCATCATCATCGGCGTCTTCGTCGCCATCTGGCTCGGCAACAAGCGCTGGATCGCGCGCGGTGGAAAGCCGGGCACGGTCGCGGACATCGCCGTCTGGGCGGTGCCGTTCGGCCTTGTCGGCGGTCGCCTCTACCACGTGATCACCGACTACCAGCTCTACTTCGGCGAAGGCCGCAACTGGGTCGACGCCTTCAAGATCTGGGAAGGCGGCCTCGGTATCTGGGGCGCGATCGCGCTCGGCGCGGTCGGCGCCTGGATCGGCTGCCGGCTGCGCGGTATCCCGCTGCCCGCCTGGGCCGACGCCCTGGCTCCCGGAATCGCGCTGGCCCAGGCCTTCGGGCGCTGGGGCAACTGGTTCAACCAGGAGCTGTACGGCCGGGCCACCGACCTGCCGTGGGCGGTGAAGATCACCGAGGGTCCCAACCGGGACGCCGGGACCTACCACCCCACCTTCCTCTACGAATCGCTGTGGTGCGTCGGCGTCGCCGCCCTGGTCATCTGGGCCGACCGCCGCTTCAAGCTCGGGCACGGGCGGGCGTTCGCCCTGTACGTCGCCTCGTACTGCGCGGGCCGCGGCTGGATCGAGTACATGCGGGTCGACGAGGCCCACCACATCCTGGGCCTGCGGCTGAACGTCTGGACCTCGATCGTCGTCTTCGTGCTGGCCGTGACCTACTTCGTGCTGTCGGCGAAGCTGCGTCCGGGCCGCGAGGAGATCGTGGAACCGGTCGCCTCCGGCGGTAAGGGCGGGGACGGCGTGGCCGATGCCGATGCCGATGCCCTGGCCGGGCCGGAACCGAAGGACGCGGACGCCGTGACCGGTGCCCGGGCGAAGCCGGCCGACCTCACGAAGGCCACTGCCGAGCCGGAGGACGGCGTCAAGGCCGACCTGCGCGAGGCGGACGGCGACACGGCCGCGGAGGCCGGAAAGAGCTGAACGGATTCTTTCCGAAGGGGGCGCCGCGCGGTCCGCGGCGCCCCCTTCGCCATGCCCGGGGCTGTCAGAAGCGGCCGGCGTGATCATCCCTCGTTGACCGTCGTCACCGGGGGGAGAGAGATCGTGCCTCGTCATCGACGGCCGGCACCCCGGCCCCGGCCCGCGACATCATCGGTTGGGCAGCGGGCTCCAGCGCGCTGGAGAACGTGGTCATCGCCAGCCGGGACAAGGCCACGGTCAACGGGGGCGTGCTCGTCCACTCGGGTACCGGCTCCACGGCCGTGCTGCGCAACGTCGTCGGCCTGTACGGCACCCACATCCACTACGAGCAGTCGTCCACCGCGACCCGGCACGATCCCGGTCGAGAACGTCCCGGACCTGCCGCTCGGCTCGTCCCCGGGCCGGTCACCGACGCCCCCTTCACCCGCCCGCCGGTGGACGGCACGACGGCCGTGGACTCCGCCGACAAGCGGCTCCATACGGGTCGGCGGCACATGGCGCCGGTCGGCGCTCAACGCGCAGGCACCCGTTCCGCCAGGGCCAGCGTGCGGTGGGCCGCCGCGACCACGGCCGGGTCGACGAAGCGGCCGTCGGGCAGGGCCAGGGCGCCCGGCATCGCGCGGGCCGCCGTGACGATCTCCTCGGCGGCGGTGACCTCGTCGGGCCCGGGGAGGTAGGCCCGTTCGATCACCGGGAGCTGGCGCGGGTGGATCGCCGCCCGGCCCATGAATCCGAGCGAGCGGCCCCGGGCGCAGGAGACGGCCAGCGCCTCCAGGTCCCGGATGTCGGGGAACACCGACTGGGCCGGGGCCGCCAGGCCCGCCGCCCGGGCGGCGACCACCACACGGGAGCGCGGCCAGTCCAGGCCCGCCTCCGCGCTGACTCCCAGGTCGGCCCGGAGATCGGCCTCCCCGAGGCCGAGCCCGTGCAGGCAGGGGTGGGCGCGGGCGATCTCGTAGGCCCGTTCGACACCCAGCGCGGACTCCAGCAGGGCGTACAGGGCCACCCCTCCGGTGCGGTCGGCGACCCGGGTGATCTGCGCCGGATCGTCGATCTTGGGGAGCCGGAGCCCGGCGAGCCCGCGCAGGCGGGCCAGCGCGGTGAGGTCGGCGCCCGCCCAGGGCGAGCCCAGGGCGTTGATACGGACGTGCACGGGGACCGCGGGCCGCTCGGTGAGAAGCTCGGCGGTGGCCGCGCGGGCGTACTCCTTGCGGGAGACCGATACGGAGTCCTCCAGGTCCACGATGACGGCGTCGGCCCCGCAGCCCAGGGCCTTGGCCACCACCTCGGGGCGGTCGCCGGGCGCGTAGAGCCAGGTGAGGATCACAGGGCGCCTTCCGTACGGAGCGCGGCGATCTCGGCCGGTCCGAGGCCGAGTTCGGTCAGGATCTCGACGGTGTCCGCGCCGTGCGGGCGGCCGGCCCAGCGGATGCCGCCGGGGGTCTCGGACAGGCGGAAGAGGACGTTCTGCATGCGGAGCGGGCCGAGTTCGGGGTCCTCGATCTCCGTGAGCGTGCCGAGGGCCGCGTACTGCGGATCGGCCATCACGTCCCGGACGTCGTAGACCTGGGCCACCGCCGCGTCGGCCTCCTCGAAGGCCGCCACCACCTCCTCGGCCTTGTGCCGGGCGATCCAGCCGCCGACGGCCTCGTCCAGGACGGGCGCGTGCGCGGCCCGGCCGGAGCCGCTCGCGAACCAGGGCTCGCCGATCAGCTCCGGCCGTCCGACCAGCCGCATCACCCGCTCCGCGATCGACTGGGCCGAAGTCGACACCGCCAGCCAGCGGCCGTCCGCGCTGCGGTAGGTGTTGCGGGGGGCGTTGTTGGTGGAGCGGTTGCCGGTGCGGGGCTGGACGTAGCCGAGCTGGTCGTACCAGAGCGGGTGCGGGCCGAGCACGGTCAGGATCGGCTCGATGATGGCCAGGTCCACGACCTGCCCGTGCCCGGTGCGGTCGCGTCCGGCGAGCGCCGCCATCACGGCGTACGCGGTGGTCAGCGCGGCGATCGAGTCCGCCAGGCCGAAGGGCGGCAGCGTCGGCGGCCCGTCCGGCTCGCCGGTGATCGCCGCGAACCCGCTCATCGCCTCGGCGAGGGTGCCGAAGCCGGGGCGGCGGGCGTACGGGCCCTGCTGGCCGAAGGCCGTGACGCGGGTCAGGACCAGGCGCGGGTTAGCCGCCGAGAGCTCGGGCCAGCCCAGGCCCCACCGTTCCAGGGTGCCGGGGCGGAAGTTCTCGACGACCACGTCGGCGGTGGCGGCCAGGCGCAGGAGGGTGTCCCGGCCGCCGGGGGTGGACAGGTCGAGGGTCATCGTCCGCTTGTTCCGGCCGAGCAGCTTCCACCACAGGCCGACGCCGTCCTTGGCCGGGCCGTGGCCGCGCGAGGGGTCGGGCCGGCCGGGGTGCTCCACCTTCACCACCTCGGCGCCGAAGTCGCCGAGCAGGGTGGCCGCGAGGGGCCCGGCGAAGAGGGTGGCGAGATCGAGGACGCGCAGCCCTTCCAGTGGCCCTGGTCCGCCCCGGTCGGACGCGCCGCCCGCGCCGCCGGGCATCATGACGCGGCTCCGGGCCCGGGGCGGGGGGCGGGGGCGCCGGGGGCGGGCGTCGGCTCGGGCGGGGACCCGTGCGTGGGTGTGGGGGGTGTGGGTGTGGGGCCGGATTCCGGCGAGGGCCGGGGGTCGGGCCGGGCGGGGTCGGGCTCCGGGAAAGGCCCGGCCAGGGCACGGGTGAGCTCGGCGCGGGTCGGCATCGAGGCCTGTGCGCCCGGGCGTTGGACGGACAGGGCGGCCGCCGACGAGGCCCAGGTCAGCGCCTCCGGCATCGGGCGGCCCTCCCCGAGGGCCACCGCGAGGGCGCCGACGAAGGTGTCCCCGGCGGCGGTGGTGTCCACGGCCCGCACCCGGGGCGCGGGCACGGTCAGCGGCTCGCGCCCCCGGGCGGCGTACAGGGACCCGGCCGCGCCCAGCGTGATCACCACCTCCGGCACGTCCTGGAGCAGCGCCTCGGCGGCCTGGCGCGCGTCGGTGAGGCCGGTCAGGGCGGCCGCCTCGTGCTCGTTCGGGACCAGCAGGTCGGTGGCCGCCAGGAGTTCGGCGGGCAGCGTCCCCCAGCTACCGCTGGGAGGTGCCCCCGGGGCTGGGGCCGGGGTGAGGATCGTACGGACCCCGTGGGCGCGGGCGGCGAGGGCGCCGGCGAGGACGGCGTCCAGGGGGAGTTCGAGCTGGAGGAGGAGGCAGTCGGCGGCGCCGATCCGCGCGTCGTCGCCCGCCTCCAGGGCGGTGACGCGGGCGTTCGCGCCCGGGATGACGATGATGCTGTTCGCGCCGTCGTCGTCGACCGTGATGTGGGCGGTGCCGCTGGCGCCCTCGACGGTGCGCAGGGCGGTCGTCTCGACCCCGGCCGCCGCGAGCGCGGCCCGCAGCCGTACGCCGAACTCGTCGGCCCCCACCGCGCCGATCATCACCACCTCCCCGCCGAGGCGGGCGGCGGCGACCGCCTGGTTGGCGCCCTTGCCGCCGGGGAGGGTGCGCAACTCCCGGCCGGTGACGGTCTCCCCCAGGCGGGGGGCCTTGGGCACGTAGGCGACGAGGTCCATGTTCGTACTGCCGAGCACGGCGATGGCCGTCATGAGCGGGCTGCCTCCTGGGCGGTGAGACGGGCGAGGGTGTCGAAGCCGATGCCGTCGAATCCGGCGACGGTGGTGGCGAGGCGGTTCCCCAGCGGCGCGGTCCAGCGGTGCGGGATCCGGTCGGGCGACCCGGCCAGGAGCCCGGCCAGGGAACCGGCGGTGGCGCCGTTGGAGTCGGTGTCCCAGCCGCCGGACACGGCGCGGCAGATGGAGTGGGTGAAGTCGCCGTCGGCGTGGGTGAGGGCGGCGGCGATCAGGGCGGTGTTGGGCAGGGCGTGCACCCAGTGATAGTGGCCGTAGCAGGCGTGCAGCCGGTCCACGACCCGGTCGAAGTCGGCCTCGGCGGTGGCGGTACGGATCCCGAAGCGGACGGCGTCGGCGAGGCGCGAGCGGGGCGGTACGACGGCCAGCCCGGCCCGGAGCGCGGTGTGGACGTCGGCCCGGCCGGTGGCCGCCTCGGCGATCGCGGCGGCGACGAAGAGGGCCGCGTAGACGCCGTTGGCGGTGTGGGAGAGGGCGGCGTCCCGGTACGCCTGGGCCGCGGCGGCGGCCGGGTCGCCGGGGTTGGTCCAGCCGTGGACGTCGGCGCGGATCAGGGCGCCGATCCACTCGCGGAAGGGGTTGTGGTGGCCGGCAGTGAGCGGGGGCTCCAGACCCTGGAGGAGGTTGCGGTACGCGATCCGCTCGGCGGTGAAGGTCCGGCCGGCGGGGAGCTCGTCGAGCCAGAGCCGGCCGACGTCGGCGGTCGTGAAACCCTTGCCGGTGCGCTGGAGCAGGAGCAGGCCGAGGAGGGGGTAGTTGAGGTCGTCGTCCTCGGGCGTGCCGTTGATGTTCTCGGCGAGGGAGGTGGGTGCCGAGCGACGGTTCCACGGGTACGCGGCCAGGAGCTCCGCCGGGACGCGGCGGGCGGTGAACCAGTCCGCCAGCGGCCAGTTGCCGGTGGCACGGGCGAGGGCCCGGATGCCGTTCAGCGGCAGCTTCTCGACGGGCTTACCGAGCACGCACCCGGCGGCGCGGCCCAGCCATGCGGCCTCCAGCCTGCGGCGCAGGGCGGGGTCGGGCTCCGGTGACCGGAACGGCCCCCCGGGCCCGGGGCCTGGCGCACCGTCGGTTTCGGGGGTGGGGCGGCGGCCCGGTGTGGCTGAGGCTTGGCCTGTCGGCTGCCGGACCGGCCTGGGGGCGCCCGTCGTGCCGGCCGGGGGCCAGGTGGCGCGGATGGCCGGCCAGGCCGTGGGTTCGGTGGTGGCCGACGGGGTCGGGAGAGCGGCGAGGTCGGTCAGCAGGCGGGTGGCGAGGGCCCGGAGTTCGGGCGGGGCCGGGGTGCGGGAGGCCCCGGCCCGGTCGGGGGCCTGGTGGCCGCCCGCCGCGAGCCAGACGCGTAGCGCGGGTCCGGCATCGCGTCCGTCCTCCGCCGCCTGGCGCAGTTCGTGTCCGATCAGGTCCTCCGGCTGGGCCCAGGTGAGCCGCACCAGGTCCTCGGAGGCCGGGGCGCCGTGGTCGTACGGGGCCGGGCTCCTTGGCCGGGTCGCGGCCATGGGTGAGGCTCCGGGCGGGGCGGCGTCCGTGGGCCGGGCGTCGGGGTTCGGCGGGGTGTGGGGCAGGGGTGTTCGGGCCGGCGGGCCGGGCGGAGTATGGGTCAGGCGTGCGTGGGGCGGTGGGTCCGGGCGGGTTTGGTTCAGGGCCGCCGGAGGCGGTGGGTCGTCCGGGGGTGGCGGCGTCATCGGGGGGACGCGATCGTGGTGAAGGCGGTTTCGTGCGTGCGGCGGCGGGTGCGGTCCAGGGTGAAGATCTCCCGGGTGACAGCGGCCAGCGTCGCGGCCGGGGCGTGCAGGTCCAGGCGGCTGGCCTCGGCGACCTGTTTGGCCCAGGCGGCCGGCACCGCGGCCTCGCCGCCCAGGGCCCCCGCGATGGCCCCCGCCATGGTCGCGATGGAGTCGCAGTCCCGCCCGTAGTTGACCGCGCCGAGCACGGCGGTCTCGTACGCCCCGTCCGCGACCAGCAGCATCCCGAGGGCGATCGGGAGTTCCTCGATGGAGTGGAGGCGGGATGGGCGGCGGGCGCCCAGCGACGGGGCGCGGTAGTCCGGGCCCACCGAGTCGTAGGGGGACACCGCCGTGCGGAGGGGGGTCAGCGCCGACTCGAAGTCACGGTGGCGGACGGCTACTTCACAGACCGCCTCGATGGCCGATCGGGTGCCGTCCTTGGCCAGGGACAGCGCGGTGTCCACCACCGAGGCGGCCGTCGCGCCCGGCACGCACGCCGCCGCCACGGCCGCCGCGAAGACGCCCGCCGCCTCCCGCCCGTACGAGGACTGGTGCGCGCCGGTGACGTCCAGCGCCTCGGCGTACGCGCCCGCCGGGTTGCCCGCGTTGACCAGTCCGACCGGCGCCATGTACATCGCCGCGCCGCAGTTGACGATGTTGCCGGTGCCGGCCTCGCGCGGGTCGGCGTGCGCGTAGTGCAGTCGGTGCACGATCCACTTCTCGGCGAGGAAGATCCTCTGGAGGGGGAGGGCCTCGGCCTCCAGTTCCGGGATCCAGCGGGGAGTGGACATGAGGTCGGGGACGAGGTGTTCGGCGACGGCGTAGGCGTCGAGATGGTCGCGTACGGCCGCGTAGACCCGTACCAGCGCATGGGTCATGAGGGTGTCGTCCGTGACGTGTCCGTCGCCCTTGTGGTACGGGGCGATGGGGCGGGCGGTGCGCCAGTCCTCGTACCAGGGGCCGACGATGCCGTGCACACGGCCGCCGTGCCGTTCGACGATCTGGTCCGGGGACCAGCCCTCGACCGGGCCGCCGAGGGCGTCGCCCACGGCGGCGCCGACGAGCGAGCCGGCGATCCGGTCCTCCAACGTGAGCGTCATGTCCGAATCATCCCTTGGGTGAGGTGAGTTCCGTACGGGTGAGGAGTGCGGCGAGTTCGACGAGGTCGGTCCCGGCGAGGCGGGGCAGGGCGCAGCCGGACAGGATGCGGCAGGCCTCGCGCCAGGCGTCGGGGAGGGAGTCGCCGCCGCCCAGGGCGCCGGTGAGGGCGCCCGCGAGGGCGGGGGCGGAGTCCGCGACGCGGGAGAGACAGGCGGCGGCCGGTACGGCTTCGGAGACCTTGCCGCGGGCGGCGGTGGCGAGGGCGAGGGCGACGGGGACGGTTTCGGCGGCGGCGATCCCGTAGCTGTAGACGTGGTCCACGATCTGGTGTTCCAGCAGGGGGACGAGGGCGAAGGCGCCGCCGTCCGCGTCGGCGCGGGCGAGCTTGACGGCGTGCCGGGCGTTGCGGCCGATCTCGGTCGCGGCGGGGAGCTGTTCGAGGGCGGCCTCGACGGCGGCGTCGGTGTCCGCGCCGGCGAGGGCGGTGGCGATGGCGGCGGCCATGGCGCGGGCGCCGTGGACCCCGTCGCCGTCCTGCGTGTAGCGGGCGTCGAACTCGGCCAGGTCGGCTGCCGCGATGGGGTCGCCGGGGTGGACGACGGCGAGGACGCAGGCGCGGACGCAGGCGGCGTCGTCGAAGTAGTGCGGGTTGTCGTGGCCGGTGGCGGGCGGGCGCAGGCCGGCGGCGAGGTTGCCGAGGCCGGCGCGTACGGAGATCCGGGCGCGCAGGGGCAGTACGGCGGACTCGACCTCGGGCGCGCGTTCCGCTGCCGCGGCGATCTCGGAGGCCAGGGCGTTCCAGGCCAGGTCGATGGCGGCGCGCATGCGGCGCGACCGGGAGAGGTCGCTGAGCAGCACCCCGGCGGCGGTGAGTACGGACTCGGCGGCGAAGGCGGCCCACTCGGCGTCGTCGGACGGGCCGAGGCGCAGGGGTTCGGGGGGCTGGTTGAGGGCGATGGGGACGGGGAGGGTGGTGGTGGCGTTCTGCTCGGCGAAGGTGTCGAGCTCGCGGGTGAGGCGGCGGGTCCACTCGGGCATCCGGCTGGCGCGGTGGCGGGCGGCGGGCCACCCGGCCGCGTCGCCTGCGGCGAGGCCGAGGAGGAGGCCTTCGATCCGGCGCGGTGCCGCTGCCTCCGGCGGAGGTGCGGGGGTACGGGGCTCCGTGGGCCGGGTGCTGTTCCCCACCCCGCCCCTTCCCGAAACCGGGGGCGAGCCCCCGGACCCCGGAGCCGGGGCGCCCCCCGGCCGCTCCGCTTATCCCACCTCTGTACTCCCGTCACCTAACAAGTAAACTGGTTTT